>NZ_JAQMSE010000127.1:0-84788 GCF_028330045.1 Aphanizomenon sp. CS-733/32 | reverse complement strand
TGCCTATTCCCTATTCCCTCTTGCCTATTCCCTATTCCCTATTCCCTATTCCCTATTCCCTATTCCCTATTCCCTTGACTTTGAATTTGCCTAACTACCGTTAAAGCTGAATAACTAACGCCCGCAGTTCCTTCTCCAGGATGAGTAGAATCACCAACCAACCACAAATTACGAATAGGTGTTCGATTCGCAAAACCAAAGGGTCCAAAGGTAGGAATCCTTTGACCAATCCCACCAACAATTCCCTTTTCTCTACCTGTATAATCAGCAAAGGTGCGAGGCGTAGCAGCTTCTACATGAATAATAGTTTCTGGTTTCAAATAGAAATATTCAGAAAGTTTGGATATAGCATCTTGAGTGAATTTTTGTTTTAACTCTTGATAATTTTGAGTTTCCCACCAGGGGATAAAATCAACAAAGGAAGAAGCGATAATTGTGGCTTTTCCTAATGGTGCGCGACCATCTCCTTCATGACTCACAGATACAAATAGGGAATTATTTTCGCCAATAGGTTTATTTACATCATATAAAAATTGTAAATGCGGTGGACAATTAGGAGGAATTGCACTTTTATCTACACCCAAATAAATCACATAAGCGCCGGATGCTGGTGGAAGTTTTTCGACTCTTTGTTTATATCCAGAAGGGGCATTTTCTCCTAATAATTGCACCAAGTTTTGCACGGTGACGTTAGCAACTATATGATCTGCTGATTCTGTCCAAGTTTTCCCGGTTTTCTGATTTTTAATGATGACAGATTTAGCTTGGTTATGGGCGACTTGGATTTTTTCAACATTGTGACGCATTAATAGCTTACCACCATCTCGTTCCAAAGATTCTACCAAGCGATCGCTCAAAACTTGCATACTCCCTTGCAGATGAAATAAACCTTGGGGTAATTGGGATACACTCAAAGCTGTAGCTGCATAAAGTAAAGCCGTTTCTTCCGCACTAACTTGAGAATATAATTTCAGTTGTAAATCTAAAAATGTCCGCAGTCTGTGATCATTTCCTAAACCACATAATCGTAAAGCATCTCCCACAGTCAATAAAGTGAAAGGTGCAGTAATAAATGTCCTCGGACGGACAGCTTGAATTAATTGTCCTAAATCCCATAAATTTCGGGGTGGTAAAACCGGATCACGTCCTTGAAATTCCCAACTAGCATTAAATAAAGTGGTTAATAATTGCCAAAAAGGTTCACTTCCAGGAAACTGTTTTTGGCGTTCTGCTTGCCATTTTTGAGAATCACGCCAAACATTAATGGGTGTAGATTCTCCCGGAAGAAATACAGCACAAGCTGGGTCGCAAGGTGTCGCAGCGGGTAATTCTATATTTAATTCTGAGAAAATGCGGTGATGAATTCCCCCAGGTTCTAAACCCGCTACTTGGGTCGCACCAACATCAAAAGTAAATCCTTGACGTTTGAAAGTAGAAGCGCAACCACCAGGAACAATTGCTTGGTCAAGAATCAGGACATTATAACCTCTATGTGCTAATAATGCTCCTGCTGTAAGTCCACCTATACCCGCACCAATGACAATAACGCGGGATTGATTTTTTGGATCAGTAAGATTTGACATTGATGATTAACTTCAATTTCAGAGGAATTAATGAGATATGATCTAATCAAATAATCATCATTATTAACATCTAATATATCAGATTTATTTACGATCAAATAAATGGTAGATTACTCTATTTACATTATCAATATGGTATGTTATGGATTGACAGCTTTTAGAAAAATAATCTATGGTACACAGCTTGAGCTAAAATAAGCCTATGAGCAATTTAGAAAACGTCACAATTCATCAATTTAGAGGACTTCGAGACTTAGAACTAAAGGATCTCGGAAGGGTTAACCTGCTTGTTGGTATTAACAACTCAGGGAAAACCAGTGTTCTAGAAGCATTATCTGTTTACTGTCATCCACTGGATATTAGAGAATGGTTTAGTACAGCACTTCAAAGAGACGCAGAAAGTAGACAAGATCGTATTCCTCCAATAGATGCTTTAAAATGGTTATTTACACGCTATACTGAACTTATAAATCCAGAAATTAATAAACCAACTATTCTTATATCTAGTGATGGTGCTTATTTTATTAAACAATTAAAAGCTAGTTATGAGCAGATAGAGGGAATATCCCTGTCTACAAACAAAAGAAGAAGTAATTCTATTGATATTACAGATGATGAAATTGATCATGATGATGCAACAGGATTAAGAAAAGGAATTGATTTTAAAATAGAAGTATATACAAAACAATTACATTTGTTTGATAATACTCCTCATTTCATAGAAACTTTCCAGTTATGGGAAAATGAAGTTTTAGCTAGGCCATCTAGAAAAAGAGAGCCAGGTTTAAGCTTATGTACATCTATAGTTACACCTGTATCTCACCGTTTTGAATCACCATTTCGGTTATTTTCAGATGCAAGATTTAAAAACTTTCAAGCAGATGTACTGGAGTTACTTCAAAAAATAGATAACAATATCTCGGATATAGAAATTTTATTACCGCCACAATCTACATCTACATTTAGTATATATATTCAACATAAAAAACTAGGACTTGCACCAGTTAGCACTTTTGGTGATGGTATCCGTCGTTTATTACATATAGCTCTTAAACTAGCTAGTGCTAAAGGTGGTATTCTCTTAATTGATGAATTAGAGTCAACAATTCATACAGAAGCCTTACAAAATTCTTTTCGATGGTTAGTTAAGTGGTGTACAGAAATGGATGTTCAAATATTTGCAACTACCCATAGTCTGGAAGCTGTTGATGCTTTATTAGAAGTTACTGAATCAGATTCAGATTTGGTGCTTTATCGCTTAGAACCAAAGGAAGGAAAAACAAAAGTAGTTAGACATGATGGACATAGATTAAGACGATTAAGAGAAGAATTAGGTCAGGAGGTGCGTTGGTGAGTCGGAAATATGTTTTAATTGGCGTGGAAGGTCCTCATGATCAGGCTTTTGTATCTAGGATATTGTGTGAATTATTAGACTTTTCTAAACTTGATGATGATGTATCTAAATTAGATGAAATTTGGCGTAAATTTATTCCTGTATATCCTTCAAAAAAAGGGAAATTAACACAAAGATTAGATATGCCCGAAATATTTTATAATGATAATTTCTCAATAGCTATATATGTAGGTGTAGGAGATGGGTTAATTCGCAATTTGAGAGATAAATTATCTGATATTGATCTTTCAACTCTTTTCGCTTTTGCAATAGTAGCTGATGCTGATAACAATACACCTAACGAAGTGGCAGAAAAGTATCATAATGGGTTTGCAAAAAAGTGTAATAATGGGTTTGATGAGGTTGAGAAATGCTTTTCTAATTTTCCCATCATAGTTAGTCAGAGTGGTAATGTCATAGAAGGTTCACCAAGATTAGGAATTTACATATTACCAGATAATTCTCAACAAGGTGTGTTAGACACTTTAATTTGTGATTGTGGAGAGTTAGTTTATCCTGAATATATGCAAAGAGCAAAGGAATATATAGATAAATTTTCTGAGGAAGAGAGGAAGAAAAAGTTAAAGTGGAAACCTTTTGATCAACAAAAAGCTATAATTGCCACAGTGGCAAGTGTTCTTCAACCAGGTGCGACAAATACGGTAACTATTAAATGTGATGATTGGATTAGTCTTGAGACAGCGGAAATTCCAGCTATTAAAGATTTCACTGAGTTTTTAAGAAATTTGTTAAAGTTAGAAACTTGAATAATAGCCTATAATTCTATAGCTTTTCCCTCGCAGGTGGGACAATACCCAACTTATTTAACCCTGAATCAATATTTCTCAATAACTTAAAATCATCCTCCGGTAAAGGATAATTATTACTAAATAAACTACATTTTTCCAAAAACGTAAATGCTTGCCGAAATTGCTGCGGTGTGGCTTTAATTGGGGCATCAAAATGACAGGGAATAATCCATTGAAAATCCCAACTAGCAACTTTATCAGCCCAATTTATAGTTTCCTGGGGGGCGCGATTGAGAATCAAACTTTGTAAAATTGGGGCAACAAATATGCGCCCATTTCCTTGGAGAATATTAAATGATTCTTGCCAATTTTCTTGCCATTGGAAGGGGAAAAACCCAAAATAGGCTTTTCTTGACCGTTCTGGGGCTGTTTGGGCATTACGCCATGCTTCACTCCATGTAGGTACTTCTAACACACTGGGGCTAAAATATAAGGAAAATAATGTGATTCGCTGCCACCCTTTGCGGCGATTTGCTGAGGTATCGGCAACCATGTCAAAGGCTTTATCCTTGGCGTGGTACAGTAGGGGGTAGGGGTCAAGTTGAACAATTGCTGGTGGCTCTGCTGGTACTGAAACTATGGTATCTGTAAGTAAGAGAGTGTGCGATCGCTTATGGAAAAAAGCCACCTCTGCAAACTTACCCAACCCCAAATCAATCGGTCCGAGGATTGCATAATCAAAATCCTCAGCAAAAGGAGCTTCCTGGCTATTTTCAGGCAGTATGTGAGTCCGTTTACCAGGTAAACCCAACCAACTTAAAGGCAAATTTATGGGAAAACTCCATTGTCCAGGGGAAACAAAAACCTGTGCAGTGGGAAAGCTTCGCGCAAATGGACCAACAAAAACCTTATGTTCTATTCCCGATATCGTGGGCAAAATAATATACTTAACATCACCGTGTTCTGCTACCAACTCATTCAGCAAGCGAACACATTCTCCCGTTGGTGCGACAGGTGCATAAACCAGCAACCCGCCCTGTTCAAGCTTAACTACAGTCATACGAATTGGCACAACTACATAGAAAATTCCCTGTAATTGATCAAAAGTCCAGATAGTATCTTTAACAACTTCTTTGCGAATAGTGCGCCGTTGACCATAAGGATAAATTGGCACAACAGGCCAAAACCGCCATGAAAAATCCTGGGGATGAATTTGTTCTATATCTCCACTTTCTACCACTTTACCAACCTCTCTCAATTCCCAATACTCAGATTTTTGTTTGCTTTTCTAAATTTGGAGTTTAGCAAATTATGGGGGTAATCAACATAAGATTCTTGATTTTTTATCAAGATTGGGTTTTTCACCCTGAGTGATTTTCATATTAATTTCATATTCCAGCTTGAGTTAATACCTCACTCAAATCAGCAACTAAATCTAAATTTTCTGCCCATTCTGTTAAATAACCATAATCCAAATTTTCACTTTGTAACTTAATTATCCCCAAAACATCACGCCATTGTTTTTCTGATTTACTTCCCTTTCCCCAGCGCAGTTTTTGTAAAATAGTATCTTCTGCTGAAGCTATCCAAAAAGCGGGAATTTCCTCAACATCAATTAATATTTTTCGATTCATTTGTGATATAGCAAAAGGTGAATTATCAGTAATATATATATCAGCATTAGCAATAGTTTCTGTATGGGTAATATTCAAGATATTTCCCAAACCTCGTTGCAAATCTTCTACCGCACCTGCTGGACAATAATATCCAGATGCTTCTAAAGTTTTTACCAGTAAATCTATTTGATTTTGACTAATTTCTATAACTAAATCTAAATCACGAGTAGAACGGGGTTCTCCATGAATAGAACTAGCAACACCACCACTTACATAATAATCAATATTAATTGATTCAAAAATTTGATGTAGTTCCCCTGCTAAAGAAATTGAATCTTGAATCCACATATTTTCATTAATACCTTTTGGTGGAAAATCAGGAGTAAATTTTTCTCCTAATACAGCACGAGTAAATAGATCACGAATTTCCTGTATAGTGAAATTTCGATGTCGAGATTTAATTCCTACAAGACATAGTTTTTTTACTCCTCGTTCATGGGAAACAAATCTTTCCATGCGTTGTTTTAATGATAATTGTCGCCATTTTTGAAAGAAATAAATATCAGCTTCTATATCTGTGTCTTGGCTTTGGGGTTGATAATTAGATTTGGGAATTGTTGGGAAATATAATCTTAATTTTTCTAGCATTGCTAATTTTATAGTATTCTTGAATATTGAGTATTTAACCTGTAACTTACATTATACTCAAAATATCACGTTTTTCTGATGTAGTAGTTATGTGCGTGTGATTGATGCTTGAAAAGTTAAATTATTAAATTTTATTGAGATAATGTTTTAAAATATACAAAAGCTGTTATACCTACAATACCTTGTCCAAATGGAAAAAAGTCCTGATTTGTAGGTTGGGTTGAGGTACGTTCGCGGAGCGTGGCGTTAGCCATAGTGTGGCGATAGCCATAACCCAACAAATGCGTCGGGTTGCGCTGTCGCTTAACCCGACCTACGAAAAATGGACAAGGTATTGACCTAAATACATAATTACAAATTAAATTTAAATTGCATAAAGTCACATGAAATTACGAGCAATATCAGACCTCAAAAATAAAATTATTCTTGGGGATAATTTATCTGTACTCAAACAAATAGAAAATGATACTTTTGATTTAATCATTACTTCACCACCATATTTTCAGCAACGTAATTATGGAAATGGTGATTTAGGGATCGGTAATGAAACAACTGAATCAGAATATTTAAAAAATATCCTCACAGTTTTTGGGGAATGTGTGCGCGTTTTGAAAAAAACTGGAGTAATAGTTTTTAACTTAGGAGATAAATATATTAACGGGAGTTTATCTCTAATTCCTTATAAATTTGCAATTCAAGCCACCCAAAATCAAAATATTTTTCTTATTAATCAAATTACATGGTCAAAGCTCAATCCGACACCACGTCAAGATAAAAGAAAATTAATACAAGCCACAGAACCTTTTTTCATATTTGCTAAATCAAAAGATTATTATTTTAATTTAGATAATTATTTACAACACTTAGATAACTTTAACAAAAGCGTTAAAAGTAAACCATCTGATAAATTAGGTAAAAAATATCTGGAATTAATCAAGAATTCTGACTTAAGTGAAGAACAAAAAAATCATGCCATTAAAGCATTAAATCAAGCTATTTTAGCAGTACATAATGGAGAAATTGAAGGATTTAGAATGAAAATTCATGGTGTACATAAATTAGCTTATGGTGGACAAGATGGAGGAAGAAATAACCAAATCAAGAATAATGGTTTTACTATTATTAGAATTTTGGGAAACACGATGAAAAAAGACATTATTCAAAGTCCCGTAGAAATTACTAAAAATAATCATCATCCAGCAGTTTATCCGATGTATATTATTCAAGAACTGATTAAATTATTAACTCAAGAAAGTGATTTTGTCTTTGATCCTTTTTGTGGTAGTGGTACAACTTGTATAGCAGCTAGAAATTTACAGCGATTTCCAATCATATAAGGTACATCTTAGCCCCCTCATCGCTTGCGGGGAAGGGGTTGGGGGTGGGGTTTTTGTTCCGGGTTTGATGACAACTTGCTGTAAATAGAAATTATTTAGGAATTGACATAAATCCTGATTATGTAAACTTAGCTAATAACCGTATGGAACAATCTGATTCTCAGCAGCAGGAATTATTTATATGAAATATGATTATAATCAAGAAATAGAAAGATTAGAAAAATCCTATCAGCAAGCGCTAGAATTAGTTAAAAATCAATCATTTACAGAATTTGATCAAGAAATAAAAAACTTTGTAGATATTTTTATTCAAAAAATAGAAACCGATAAATCTTTAATTCAGGTACTTATTACCACCCTACTCAAGAAAATAATTAAACCTGAACAAGATATCAGGTTACACATGGCTAAATTTATCAATGGATATTCTGCTAGAGTTCTTGATACTAAGGTAACTACACCATTTTTTAAAAGTAAGTTTCCTAAATATGCTAATAAAGAAACTGCATTTTTAACTAAAGCGACACGCGCAGAAATTATTTGGAATTTTGAAGAGGGAGTTAAATTACCATTAAGGAGTAAAAGTTTAGTTACACCTTTTTTACAACTAATTGGTTATGGTGATATAGAAATAAGAGATAATCATAACAATCCATTTGAAATATTAGAAATAAAACATAATATTCCTATTGATAGAAATATGATATTAGATATAGTAAGAAAATCTGCCAATACAACAATAGAAAGGTATTATATTCTAACTACATACAAAGACTGTTTTCTTAATAAAGATGAAGAAGAATATATTAATGAATTGATTTTGAAGATTAAAAGAGAACGTGGGTTAGAAATTATTGCTAATGGTATTGTGAATACTTTAAAATATTACTTACGTTTTATAGAAGATTATCATGAATTTATTAACACATATACTGAAGAATTAGTAAGAGATGCTAGAAATTCAACGGAAATTAAAGATGCTCATATTCAAGCTTGGCAAAGAATTTTACAAAAATACATATAGTAATGCAACCCACAATCAGTATTACTAATAAATAGTGGATTAGGACGCATCAATTTTATTTTTTAGATATTTGTTTTTACCTCACTTCGTCTGAAAAATATTCTGCACCATTTTCTTCTCCACTCTATCCGCAGCATTATCCAACTCTATCACCTCAGCATCACTCAAAAACCAGCCCAAAGCCCCAATATTCTCCTGTGCTTGTTCCAGACTTTTAGCCCCAGGAATGGGAATTGTTCCCTTACTAATACACCAATTAATAGCAACTTGAGACATAGTTTTATTTCGCGTATTTGCTATTTCCTGTAAACAGCCTAAAAGTGGCTTCATTCCCGGTAATAACTGTTTACATAAAAATCCGCGAATACCTTGGGGAAAACTGCCATTTTCCGCAAACTTCCCGGTTAATAAACCCAACCCTAAAGGACTATAAGCAATTAATTTAATTCCTAACTCATCACAAACATCCTTTAAACCTAATTCCGTCACAGGATAAGTAGATAAAAGTGAATACTGTACCTGCAAAGTTTTAATCGGTATCCCTCTTTCCTGAAATCTTTTATGCACCCATAACAGTCTTTTAGTTCCATAATTAGATAAACCCACACCCTTTACCAAACCTTGCTCATATAAATCACCCAAACCATCTAATAAACCCACCTCTTGCCAAGGTGCATAATTAGCTGTAGACCAGTGCATTTGCACCAAATCAACATTTTTACCTAATCTTTTTGCAGAGGCATGACAAGCTGATATAATTGAATTTCTTGTCCATCTCCAAGGGTAGGCGGCTAACTTAGTAGCAATGCAAATATTTTCTTGATTTATTCCCTGATATGCTTGGGCAAATTTCCCTAAAAGTAACTCACTGCGTCCCTTTAATTTGCCTGTACCGTAAGAATCACCCGTATCAAATAATGTAATTCCATTGCTGACACAGAGATTAAAAACCTCTTGCAACTGGTTATCCATACTTTCATCGTATCCCCAGAGCAGTTGGTTTCCCCAAGCCCAAGTTCCGCAACCCATGAGAGGGAGATTTAATAAATTGTTAGTTAGCATGATTAAGAAGTGGTTTGCTGCTGAATCTGATGTGATGATTACAGGTGATCAAGATTTACTAATTTTATTTGAATATCAAGGAATTGCAATTAGAACAGCAAAAGATTTCCTGAAGGAATATCAAATTTAATTCACGGTTTATTGCATAAAATGTATCTTTCCTATTCATCATATCGAAATCAAGTAAATGCCCATTATTATTTGTCCGGGAATCCATGAACCAGATTTAACTAAAAGCTTTGTACAAGGCTGTTTAAATCTAACCGAAGACAGTTGCAGCAATAAAAATCAAGTAGATATACTGATTTATCATGGACAAGGCTATTTAACTTTATCAACATTTCATATTTTACATTTTTTGTGCGATCGCTTGGGAGCGCCTAGCGATCGCCTCAATAATAAGCTAAAATCGCCTCTTATATTCTTATGCTTTAGCGCTGGTGTCATTGGCGGTATAGGTGCGGCTACAGCATGGCAACTTTGGGGAGGTCATGTGCAAGCCTTCATTGCTATTGATGGTTGGGGAGTCCCTCTAGGGGGTAATTTCCCCATTCATCGTTTGAGTCATGATCATTACACCCATTGGACTTCAGCCTATCTCGGTATGGGTGAAGATAACTTTTATGCCGATCCAGCAGTTGACCACTTATCAATGTGGCACTCTCCCCAATCTGTCCGAGGAAAGTGGGTAAACCCATCCGTTGGCTTCTCACCAATTAAAAACTACCTGAGTGGATCTGAATTTCTCAATCTCCTATTAGAACGCTATAACAAGAAATAGTGATTATTTATCCCCCATTCCCAAGTATCTAATGCTTCCTCCTGAACCTACTGCTATTAATAACGGTTTTACCGGACTACTCAAAAACCGGGGTTTTATGCTCCTGTGGATTGGTCAACTGATTTCCCAATTGGCAGATAAGGTATTCTTTGTCTTAATGATTGCCTTACTCCAACTCTACTTACCTGTTAATGACGTAGCAGGTGACGGACGCTTCTATTTGTATATGGCATTTACTGTGCCAGCAATGTTGTTTGGTTCTGCCGGTGGTGTGATTGTTGACCGTGTGCCAAAAAAGCTGATTATGGTAGGTTCAGATATGATACGGGGATTATTCATGATCTTAGTTCCCTTCTTACCACGAGAATTTAGTATACTTTTATTCTTTACATTTGCTATTTCCACAGTCACTCAGTTTTTTGCCCCAGCGGAACAAGCGGCAATTCCCCTGTTGGTGAAAAAAGAAGGTTTAATGGCTGCCAATGCCCTATTTAGCAGCACAATGATGGCAGCATTAATTATTGGTAATGCAGTTGCCACTCCCATGTTAAATTGGTTTGACAGCTTCAACAAAGGCTTTGGTAAAGAATTGGTGGTTGGCTGTTTATACATCCTGTCTGCCGTAATTATGATGCCAATTCAGTTTCGAGAACACAGGCACATTCACGAAGAGACAGTCCCAATTAATCCCTGGGATGAATTTCTGTTAGGACTGCGTTATCTCAGACAAAATCGGCTAATTTGGAATGCTATGCTGCAAATTGTCACCTTATACTGCGTATTTGCCGCCCTGATAGAATTAGCCATTGGTATGGCAGCAAGGTTACATTTAGCTCCAGAAGAATTTAGTTCTTTCGTCGCGGCAGCGGGGGTGGGTATGGTAATAGGTGCGGCGATTTTGGGAAATTTTGGTCATCGTCTTCATCGTAAACCATTGCCTTTAATTGGGTTCTTGATTATGGCATTTTCATTAGGGTTCTTCATTTTTATTGATAACCAACCCTTAGCATTAGGACTCTGTATTTTCTTAGGTGTGGGTGCAGCGTTCGTCAACGTGCCAATGCAAACTTTAATTCAACAAGAAACACCATCAGAAATGCACGGTAAAGTCTTTGGCTTTCAAAATCATGCCATTAATATCGCTCTCACCGCACCTCTATTAATTACGACAAAGCTCGTCAATGTCTGGGGATTATCGGCGGTGTTATTGGGAATGAGTATAGTTGTCGGGGCTATTGGTGTGTGGACTTGGCAAAATACTCGGCGGGTATTGCAAGATGTGATCTAGAAATTGTACAATCATAGTCCATTCTTAACGCTAATAAATACGGCTTTCTCTGCAATTGTGAAAATTTTTACATTAAAATGAAGTTTTAAATACAGAATCTAAGCGTTAATTTTAGCTATACTTCGAGGTTAACTGTGGTTTCGTCATCAATCAGTCTCCCAAAATCTGAAAATAATCAGCAGTCTCCTGTATCTAATTCGTCAATTCCCTCACCAAAACGGGCATCTGGCGGTTTCGCGTTGATAGATAGTCTCATCCGTCATGGTGTTGAGCATATTTTTGGTTATCCCGGTGGCGCAATTCTACCGATTTATGATGACCTTTATAAAATAGAAGCCGGGGGTACGGTTAAGCATATCTTAGTTAGACATGAACAAGGTGCTTCCCACGCTGCCGACGGTTACGCCCGTGCTACTGGTAAGGTTGGAGTATGCTTTGGTACTTCCGGTCCCGGGGCAACCAATTTAGTTACAGGGATTGCTACAGCCTACATGGATTCTATTCCCATGATTGTGGTGACGGGACAAGTACCACGGGCGGCAATTGGGACAGATGCCTTCCAAGAAACAGATATTTACGGGATTACTTTACCCATTGTCAAGCATTCCTATGTAGTCCGTGATGCCAAAGACATGGCGCGGATTGTCGCTGAAGCTTTTCACATTGCCAGCACTGGTAGACCGGGTCCTGTTTTAATTGATGTTCCCAAGGATGTGGCTTTAGAAGAGTTTGATTATGTGCCTGTCGCGCCCGGTTCTATTAAGTTACCGGGTTATCGTCCCACTGTGAGGGGAAATCCGCGCCAAATTAATGCAGCTATTCAATTAATTCGCGAAAGTCGTCGTCCATTGTTGTATGTTGGGGGAGGAGCGATCGCTGCTAATGCCCACGAAGAAGTCAAACAACTGGCAGAATTATTTAATCTCCCCGTCACCACCACCTTAATGGGTATCGGTGCATTTGACGAACATCATCCCCTGTCCTTGGGAATGTTGGGAATGCACGGTACTGCTTACGCCAACTTTGCCGTGACAGATTGCGATTTATTAATTTGCGTCGGCGCAAGATTTGATGACCGCGTGACAGGTAAATTAGATGAATTTGCCTCTTTAGCTAAAGTCATTCACATTGATATTGACCCCGCAGAAGTTGGTAAAAACCGCGTTCCCGAAGTTCCCATTGTTGGTGATGTTAAAAACGTCTTAAAAGACTTATTACACCGATGTCAAGACGCAAATACCAAAGTCACACCTAACCAAAATCGAGAATGGTTAAACTTAATTAACAGTTGGAAACAAGATTATCCTTTAATTGTCCCCCATTACGCCGACAGCATTTCCCCCCAAGAGGTAATTGTTGAAGTTGGCACTCAAGCACCCCAAGCATTTTACACCACTGATGTCGGTCAACATCAAATGTGGGCGGCTCAATTCCTCAAAAATGGACCAAGACGCTGGATTTCTAGCGCCGGTTTAGGAACAATGGGTTTTGGTGTCCCTGCGGCTATGGGTGTAAAAGTTGCATTCCCTGACGAAGAAGTAGTCTGTATTAGCGGTGATGCCAGTTTCCAAATGTGTTTGCAAGAGTTGGGGACTCTAGCACAATATGGCATTAATGTCAAGACCTTGATCTTAAATAACGGTTGGCAAGGCATGGTGCGGCAGTGGCAAGAAGCCTTCTATGGACAGCGTTATTCATCTTCTAACATGGAAGTCGGAATGCCTGATATTGAGCTTCTAGCACAGGCCTATGGCATCAAAGGCATGGTGATTACCAAGCGGGAAGAATTGGCAGATAAAATTGCCGAAATGCTGGCACACAATGGACCTGTAATTGTCAATGTCCACGTTACCAGAGATGAAAACTGCTATCCCATGGTAGCCCCTGGTAAGAACAACTCGCAAATGGTTGGTTTGCCTAACCCAACACCAAGAACCGCAGTTGAATCAATTTCTTGCAGCAATTGTGGGACTCAAAACCAAGCTAATCATAATTTCTGTTCTGAGTGTGGAACAAAATTGTAGTTAACTCAAGTTGCTAGTTATCTCGTTGAGGCTGGTAATGGGTAATTGGTAATAGGTAATTGGTAATAAAAACTCAAGTCATCTCATTCCCAGTCAGAGACCTCTCTACCTTCAATAATATTAGAGGCAGAGCCTCATCAACTGCATTCCTAGTCTCTGACTAGGAACGAGATGTGGTAGGGATTTGAGCTTAAGTTGACACCAATGGGGTTAAATACGGACTTTTTAGCTTCACTGACACCAACCCCCACAAGATTCAGGAGTTTAGACGCAAATTCCCCAATCCCCAGTCCTGTAAATGCTAAAATCAATGACTTGATTCCTTAAAGAGAACAATTATGGCATCCATCCGCGAGTTGCACGAACAGATAATCAGTAAAGAACGTTCTGCCGTTGAAATCACTCAAGAAGCATTGAATCGGATTCAAGAGTTAGAACCAAAACTGCACAGTTTTCTCACTGTCACGACAGAACAAGCCTTAAAACAAGCTCAAGCTGTAGATGCAAAAATCGCTGCGGGAGAAAAAATTGGCATCTTAGCAGGGATTCCCATCGGGATTAAAGACAATTTGTGTACTAAGGGGATAGTCACCACCTGTGCTTCCCGGATTTTGGAAAATTTTGTGCCACCTTACGAATCCACCGTCACCCAAAAACTAGCTGACGCTGGGGGTGTGATCGTAGGTAAAACTAATTTAGATGAGTTTGCAATGGGGAGTTCTACAGAAAACTCCGCTTACCAAGTTACCGCTAATCCTTGGGATTTATCCCGTGTTCCTGGTGGTTCTTCCGGTGGTTCAGCCGCAGCGGTAGCAGCCGACGAATGTGTAGTTTCCCTGGGTTCAGATACGGGGGGGTCAATTCGGCAACCTGCGTCATTCTGCGGTGTGGTGGGGATGAAACCGACTTATGGGTTAGTTTCCCGTTATGGTTTGGTGGCTTATGCTTCTTCTCTAGATCAAATTGGACCATTTGGACGCAGTGTGGAAGATGCGGCTATTTTATTGGGTGCGATCGCTGGCTATGATCCACAAGACTCCACCAGTCTCAAAATCAAAGTTCCTGACTATGCAGCTAGTTTAAAACCGGATCTCAAAGTTAGAAAAAAACTCAGAATTGGTGTGATTACAGAAACCTTTGGTGAAGGTTTAGATCCTGAAGTAGAAGCCGCAGTCACCAAAGCCATTGATCAACTTCAAGAATTAGGTGCAGAAATTCATCCTATTTCCTGTCCCAGTTTCCGCTATGGCTTACCAACTTACTACATTATCGCCCCTTCAGAAGCATCAGCTAACTTGGCGCGTTACGATGGTGTGAAATATGGTTTGCGTTCTCCTGATGCAGATAATCTTTTATCAATGTACACCCGAACTCGTTCTCAAGGATTTGGGGCAGAAGTCAAACGCCGGATTATGATTGGTACTTATGCCCTTTCCGCTGGTTATTATGATGCTTACTATTTGAAAGCGCAAAAAGTCCGCACTCTGATTAAAAAAGATTTTGAAAAAGCTTTTGAATCAGTAGATGTTTTAATTTCTCCCACCGCACCGACTACCGCATTTCGAGCCGGAGAAAAAACAACTGATCCTTTGAGTATGTATTTAAATGATTTAATGACTATTCCTGCTAATTTAGCTGGTTTACCAGGAATCAGTTTACCTTGCGGTTTTGATAGTAAAGGTCTACCAATTGGACTACAAATAGTTGGTAAAGTGCTAGGAGAAGAGCAACTTTTCCAAGTAGCTTATGCCTATGAACAATCAACTAATTGGCATTTACGAAAACCCAAAATTGCTTAGGGGATGGTTGAAAAGTTTCCGGCGACTGGAAGTCGCGACTACACAAGCGAAGTCCACCTGCGTGGACTAACGAAAAATTAAAGGCTGGAAACCCACGTTCGCGGAGCGTTCCGAAGGAATAGGTGGGTTTTGCCTGTGTAGCTGCGACTTCCAGTCGCCAAGACAAATAATAAATCAGACTATTCAACAAAAAACTTTTCCAGACAGCGGACAAACATTTCTACACCCATTGGTAAAGCTGTTTCATCAAAATCAAATTGGGGATGATGATGAGGGTAATCTAATTTTTTCTCTGGATTTGCAGAACCAAGAAAAAAGTAACAACCGGGAACTTCTTGCAGAAAAAATGACATATCTTCTCCACCCATTGTTTGACATTCGGGAACGATACCAATAGGGGTTTCTATGACTGCTTCTGCGACTGAACGCACTAATTCAGCAATTTCTGGATCATTAATAACTGGTGGATAAAGATGAGTATAATCTAAGTCATAACTTGCACCGTGACTTTGGCAAATTCCCGCCATAATTTGTTGAATGCGTTCTTTAAAAAAACCTGCTAAATCAGGATTAAAATATCTTACTGTTCCACCCATTCTCGCAGTATCAGCAATCACATTAACTGCTGTGCCGGCGTGGAGTTCGCCCACTGTGACTACAGCCGAATCAATGGGGTTGACATTACGGGAAACAATTGTTTGTAAAGCATTGACTATTTGCGCTGCTACCACGACAGAATCCACTGTTTGATGAGGAATTGCCCCATGTCCACCTTTACCGAAAATGGTGCAACGAAACAACTCGACAGCAGCCATTAATGCCCCAGCCCGGACTCCTACAGTTCCCAATGGCAGATTATTCCATAAGTGTAAACCGATAATGGCATCAACATCAGGGTTTTTAAGTACACCTGCTGCAATCATCGGTTTTGCTCCACCGGGACCTTCTTCTGCGGGTTGGAAGATAATTTTGACAGTGCCGCTAAAGTCTTGGCGGTGTTGATTGAGGTAATAGGCTGTACCGAGAGCGATCGCTGTATGTCCATCATGTCCACAAGCGTGCATGACTCCATCATGTTGAGAACAATAGGGAACTTGATTCTGTTCTTGAATAGGTAAAGCATCCATATCCGCCCGAATTGCTAATACTTTGCCATTACCAGGTTTTTCACCTTTAATAATAGCGACAATTCCCGTTTGGGCAATTCCAGTTTGATGGACAATTCCCCAATTTTGCAATTTTTGGGCAATAAATTCGGCGGTAATTTTTTCCTGAAAACCTAATTCTGGTTTTTGGTGGATCTGTCTTCTCCACTCCACTAATTGTGGTTGTAAAGCCCGAATTTCTAACCGAATATTTTTGAGATTTACTGTTGAAGCCAGAGGAAATGTAGAAACCATATTTATCAATTAAAAATGAAAAAACTCTTCCCCATTACCCATTACCCACAATATATTTCCCAATCCAAAGCCGCAGCCACTTCAGCCAGTTTTTCCAAATCTCTAGGATTTTCTAGATAGGGAACACAACCTAAAACGGGAATATTTGTTAAGGATCGAATTAAATCTGGTGGCGTTAAATCAGCAATTTCTGATTTGGTGCGAGGTTGGGTACAATTGAGAATAATCCCCCGCAGATTGATTTTAGTTTGTCTAGCTAATGCTACATTAGCCACAGCACTAGCGATCGCTCCCAATCTGACTGGTACAACCAAAATAGTTTTTAATCGCCATTCCCCCGCCAAATCAGCCACAGTCAACTCATTGGTAACTGGTGAACCTAAACCCCCCAAAGATTCCACCAATACAAAATCACGCTCTTTTTGTAAAGATAACAAAGTTCGCCAAGCGATCGCCAAATCAACTTGACGATTTTCCTTAGCAGCCGCAATCGGAGGTGCTAAAGGCGCTTGAAAATACAAAGGTGTAATTTCCTCCGCTGACTGTTCCAAATTAAACAGACTCTGGTACAGTTCCCTATCTCCCACCCCCGATTGAATTGGCTTCATAATCCCCAAACGGCGTTGAGGATAATATTTTTGCCAATAAGCTGCTAAAGCTGCTGTCACCACAGTTTTACCAGCATCCGTATCAGTTCCCGTAATCAGTAAAGTATTCAACAACGTTTTCCGTTAAAAATGACAACTTAATTTGCTTCTTCCCCTAATTTAGCGTTAATTAGTCCCATTAAACCCTGGGGTTGGTATTTCCGTTGGGGTTGGTGTTTCCGTTGGGGTTGGTGTTTCCGTCGGCGTTGGAGTTGGCGTTTCTAAAGCCACATTCAAACTATAATTAACCTCCGCCACACCCCCGGACAAACCTAATTGAATAATATATTTGCCATCATTCGCTAATATTCCCTCATAAGATGTAGCTTGTTGATCTTGAGTATTCACGACTTCACCATCGGTAGTTAAAATCGTCAGCACAATACCACTGTTTTCATTGACAGATACAACTAACTTTTCCCCACTCTTACCTTGCAAACTATATTGAACTAATTCATTTTCTCGCAGTGTTCCCTCAACTTTCGCCATATTAGACTTGTCTAACTTCAGCCCTTGGCGATTAATCACAGGTTCGCTATTAGTCGGTATTGGAGTTGGTGTTAATGTGATCCCACTAGGAATAACAGGAGAAGGAAAAGATTGTGGCGTTGTAGTCGTTTCTCCAAATGGACGCGGCTTACCTTTCAGTGAAGTTACTAGAGTCCAAGAACCAAAACCTGCTAAAATAATCACAATACAGCCAATACCCCCCAATGCCCAACCATTATCCAAAATAGAGCTACTTTGCCCAGAATCTCCTGAAGGTTGGGGCTTTTCCGATGTTTTTGATATAGGGTCAGGACGATGACCAATAGCAATAGTTTGTAAAGAAGATAAATTAGCCGCAGGTTGACCACCATAGCCTGTATTTAGCAGTGCCTGAGTCACATCAGCCGCACTTTGATAGCGCTCCCCCGGTAGATAACTCAACATTCGCTGTAAAACCTGAGCAAATTCTGGTGTCACCGTTGCCCATTGTTGCCAATTCCAGGTTAGTTGCTGCTCATCAAATAAATCTGCGGGTTCTTTCCCAGTCAATAAAACTATAGCAGTCACAGCTAACGCATACAAATCACTACTGGGATATACCCGACTCGTCAGCATTTGTTCACTAGGCGCGTAACCTAACTTGCCTACAGTTGTTACAGATGTAGCACTTGATGATTGTAATTTTGTAGCTAACTCCTTAACCACTCCAAAATCAATTAACACAGGCAGAAAATCATTTTCCCGTAAAATTATATTTTCTGGAGATATATCTCGATGAATAATTCCCTGTCCGTGAATATAACCAATAACAGGTAATAAATTTCTTAGTAAATGCAGTACATCGGCTTCATTGAAGGTTTTTCCCAGGTCTTGACGTTCTTTGAGTAAATTGCGGTAAGTCTTACCAGCCACAAAATCCTGTACCAAAAATAACTTTCCGTTTTGGGCAAATTTTTCTCGAAATTTAGGAATTTGTGGATGTTCAATTTGATACAGTATAGCAGATTCTCGTTCAAATAACTCCTGTGCTTTTTGCCCATGAGATGTTTCTGTAATTGGGACAATTAATTCTTTCAGAACACAAAGTTCATTAAAGCGTCTTTGGTCCTCTGCCAGATAAGTTCTCCCAAATCCCCCCTGTCCAATAATGTGAATTATGTGGTAACGATTTTGTAGGATAGTACCAACTGTAATCGGTGATTGCATGATCTATTAATTGAATATAATAGCAACTGAGCTAGAACTTGGTCAAAGCATCATCCATCCACAACGTGACACAAAATGTCTCAATTGTAGCTTCTGTAATTTTCCTCGGTCACCCCGCCTATAAGGAAGTGTATACTAGAAATAAGTCTTGCATTATTCTATTCTTACATTCTGCCTTGAGTCGGGATGTGTCCAATATGGTAGCAAATATAATCCAGAATAGATAAACCAAGCGGTTTGGTTCACGGCAAATTTTTCCAGATATGGGGATTTATTAAAATAAATATTTAATCTTCAGTTAATTGGGTTATTAATTGGTAACAATTATCATAAAATAACTGTTTGCACATTTGGTGTTATTTAATCATAGGTGTTGTAACACCCCAGAGCTAACTGGAAGATCAATATTATTTGTTGACTCAATTTCGGCTAAATTTGCTCAATCTCTGATGATATTTCTATGAATGCACTTCGAGGATCTGCTGTGCTAAGTTCTGCCACTCTACCAGTTCAGTCAATAGCAACGGGACTACCTGACAATAATCGCCTGCGGCTGTTTTCCGGTTCTGCCAATATAACATTGTCGCAAGAAGTCGCTCGTTATCTAGGCATGGACTTAGGTCCAATGATTCGCAAAAGATTTGCGGACGGAGAACTTTATGTTCAAATCCAAGAATCAATTCGGGGTTGTGATGTCTATTTAATCCAGCCCAGTTGTCAACCCGTCAATGATCATTTGATGGAATTACTAATTATGATTGATGCTTGTCGTCGAGCATCTGCACGCCAGATTACAGCAGTAATTCCTTACTATGGTTATGCTCGTGCTGACAGAAAAACAGCCGGTAGAGAGTCAATTACTGCGAAATTAGTTGCTAATTTGATTACTGAAGCAGGCGCTAATCGAGTTTTGGCAATGGATTTGCACGCAGCCCAAATTCAGGGCTATTTCGATATTCCCTTTGATCATGTCTATGGTTCACCAGTTATCCTAGATTATCTCATTAGCAAAGGATTACAGGATATTGTGGTTGTTTCCCCTGACGTGGGTGGGGTAGCACGGGCTAGGGCATTTGCGAAAAAATTGAATGATGCACCACTAGCAATTATTGACAAACGCCGTCAGGCTCATAATGTTGCCGAAGTCTTAAATGTGATTGGTGATGTGAGAGGCAAAACTGCCATATTGGTGGATGACATGATTGATACTGGCGGTACGATTGCGGCGGGGGCTAATTTACTACGTCAGGAAGGTGCGAGTCAGGTATATGCTTGTGCTACTCATGCTGTATTTTCCCCACCGGCAATTGAGCGATTGTCTAGTGGGGTCTTTGAGGAGGTTATAGTCACTAATACTATTCCTATCCCAGAGGCTAATCAGTTTCCGCAATTGGTGACGCTTTCCGTCGCTAATCTGCTGGGAGAAGCAATTTGGCGGATTCATGAGGATAGCTCACTTAGTAGTTTATTTCGTTAATCAACCAATAGCTATCATCCTCAAGGAAGAAAAAAGGACTCAGGAGTCAGGAGGAAGAAAGAAGGAGTAAAAGCATGATAACTTTGTACCTCCTGCAACCTGCAATGTGTTGTTAATAATGAAGGATGAAAGTTTTCGTTCTTCATTTTTTGTATGCAGCTAAAATTTCTAATTCAGAAACTACTCTTTCTAATTCTTCAACTAAGGGCGTAATTTGATGTTTCCAGAAAGCATCTGCGAGGGAACGATAATACCAAAGTGTGCCTGCTTTGCCACCTTGAAACCGTTCCCAAACAGCATCACCAATCATCCGATAATCTTTGATAATTGACCGGAGGTTATGGAGTTTGTCAGCGGCGGAAACTAGCAATACTTCTGGGGAAGCGGTGGCAATATGGGCAATATAGGCTTCTTTCCGGCTTTTCCAAGGGGGTTTAGGTGTGGTGTCTGCGTCTGTACAACCATCAACTATGGCGGTGACATGATCTCCAAATCGCCGACGAATTTCTGCTCTGGTGGCTGCTCCGCCTTGGTCTTCTATGGCATCATGTAGTAAGGCGGCGATCGCTTCATCTTCATTAGCACCATATTCTAAGGCTATGCTGGCTACTCCTAGTAAATGGGTAATATAGGGAATATCCCCACCTTTGCGTTTTTGCGTGGCGTGGAGTTCGTGGGCGTAGGTAAGCGCTTGGGTAAATCTTTCTGATAGCATTTTTAGATGATATTAATAGGAAATGAACCACGAAGGGACGAAGAACACGAAGGAAGAGGAGGAGAAGGAAGAGAAAGATAATCTCTCAGTTGAAATCAGGGTGCTATTATTTCTAACCCACATTCCGCACCCCCCGGACCTATAAGCAGGTGGACATACAGGACCATAACGCCATGCCTGGATTTCTTCTGGAAATAATGGCTCATCATACATTGCTAAATGCAAACTTTGAGCATAGTATAAAAGCTTTTGAGATTTCATGTTTGTCATTTCTGCTTCCATACCATCTGTATAAGCTTTCATAATGAAGTAGCGAGCCACAGTTAGACAATCAATCATAATCAAACTCGCAAATCCAAATAAACTGACTAAAATAAACTAGTACAACACGGCGTAAATAAATCAACCATTATCAATCGCCAAAAAGCTTGCTCAGTATTAGTTTTGACTTTTGACTTTTGACGAACGCCTTGCGGTACTAGCTATCCCAATAATTTTTAACCACACAACACACGTCTTAATTATAGTTGAGAATAGACATTTTTAGTACATTTTTACTATACAATCTCATTAACAGACTCTTCAACCTAAACCATGCTCTTGATATTTATTATCAAAATAACAATATTTGTGACAATTAAGCTAGAATTATTAAAGGTTCGTTACAGAATTGGCAAATCATCCCCACTTCTGTTAGAACAGCCCAGCCCAAAGCTTCTTAATCTAAAAACCCTAAAGTTTACCCAAATCATCTATGACGCTCCCAATTCGTAACGTCGCCATTATCGCCCACGTTGACCACGGTAAAACCACCCTTGTTGACGCTCTCCTCAAACAGTCCGGCATTTTCCGCGAAGGCGAAGACGTTCCGGATTGTGTCATGGACTCCAATGATTTGGAACGGGAACGAGGCATTACAATTCTTTCTAAAAATACAGCGGTTCGTTACAAAGACACTCTGATTAATATCGTTGATACCCCTGGACACGCTGACTTCGGTGGAGAAGTGGAACGGGTACTCGGCATGGTGGACGGTTGTATTCTGATTGTTGATGCCAACGAAGGTCCAATGCCCCAAACCCGCTTTGTGTTGAAAAAGGCCTTGGAAAAGGGTCTCCGTCCTATCGTCGTTATTAACAAAATTGACCGTGGCCAAGCTGACCCCCACGTTGCTGTTGATAAGGTCTTGGATCTGTTCTTAGAATTAGGTGCAGATGAAGATCAGTGTGATTTCAAATATCTATTTGCTTCCGGTATGGCTGGTTTCGCTAAAGAAACCTTGGAAGAGGAAGGGGTAGATATGCAGCCGCTATTTAATGCTATTCTCCGTCACGTCCCCGCACCTGTGGGCGATCCTAACAAGCCTCTGCAATTGCAAGTGACTACCCTAGATTATTCTGAGTATTTAGGACGGATTATCATTGGTAAAATCCATAATGGAACTATCCGCGCAGGACAACAAGCTGCTTTGGTAGTAGAAGATGGCAGCATTGTCAAGGGCAAAGTTACCAAACTGATGGGATTTGAAGGTTTAAAACGGATAGAAATGGAAGAGGCTACCGCAGGTTATATTGTGGCTGTAGCTGGTTTTGCTGATGCTTATATTGGTGAAACTATTACAGATCCTAATGAACCTCTGGCTCTACCCTTAATTAAGGTGGATGAACCAACTTTACAAATGACTTTCTGGGTGAATGATTCGCCCTTTGCTGGTCAAGAAGGTAAATTGGTAACATCTCGCCAAATCCGCGATCGCCTATACCGCGAATTAGAAACCAACGTAGCTTTGCGCGTTGAAGACACCGACTCTCCCGATAAATTCCTAGTTTCTGGTCGGGGTGAATTACACCTGGGTATCTTAATCGAAACCATGCGTCGTGAAGGTTTTGAGTTCCAAGTATCTCAACCTCAAGTAATTTACCGCACAGTTAATGGTCAACCTTGCGAACCTTTTGAACTTCTAGCTTTGGACGTTCCCGCTGATGCAGTTGGTAGCTGTATTGAACGCCTAGGACAACGGAAAGCAGAAATGCAAGATATGCAGCCAGGTGGAGGCGATCGCACCCAACTAGAGTTTATCGTTGCTGCTCGTGGTTTAATCGGTTTCCGGGGTGAATTCATGCGAATGACTCGCGGTGAAGGCATCATGAACCACAGTTTCCTTGATTATCGTCCCCTTTGCGGTGATATTGAAGCCCGTAACAAAGGCGTTCTCATCTCCTTTGACGAGGGTGTTTCTACATCCTACGCCATGAAAAACTGTGAAGATCGAGGCGTATTCTTCATCAGTGAAGGCACAAAAGTTTACAAAGGCATGATTATTGGTGAACATAATCGTCCCCAAGATTTGGAATTGAACGTTTGTAAAACCAAGCAGTTAACCAACCACCGTTCATCTGGTGGTGAAGAACTGACTCAGTTACAAACACCCGTAGATATGAATTTAGAACGAGCTTTGGAATACATTGCTCAAGATGAATTGGTGGAAGTTACACCTGAATCTATTCGTCTTCGCAAGATGTCTAAGAAATTAGTGAAACGCTAATATCTGTAATGGTGGGGTTTCCCCACCCTAATTAAATTCATTCACTTCTTGACACTCTCATGCTATTAAATTTCCAGTAATTTGACAATTTCGACTCAGGAGTTAAAACTGTGGATATACTCATTGATTCGACAAAAGATTTTGAAAAGGATTTAGAACAATTTAATGATCCAGACAAGTTTAAACTGATTAAAGAAATGAATCGGTATTTTGAAACCTTATCTAAAGATAAGATGTTATTTTATCAAAGTAGCGAACAACTTAGAAATATCAAACTTAATCATTCCTATGATTCAACTATATATGCTTTAAAAATCAATGATCACCAAAGGGTAATTTTTATAAAATTACTGTAATAATCAATACATCATTCACGTCTAGTAATTATCAAAGAATCATCCTGTTAATCCTCTAATCCTGGTTATCCTGATTCTGACAAAATATTATAAACTATCTTTATGATACAAATATTTTTATCTACTATTTAGCTGATGATATAATAGCTGATTCATGGTTTGCAGAAGAATTTGTTAATGTACACGAAATTCTACTTTCACCGATTATCCGCAGGATTTTAAGATTTATAGAATTTTATTAGCGATCGCCCATTTTATATTTTATCATCCTGTAAATCCTTTAATCATAAATGTAATATTCCATCATTCCCGATAGTCGGTTTAAACCGACCTGAGCTTTTAGACAGAGAATTTATTCCCTGGCTTCCTATTTGGAGATTGTTGGTTGTGGTTGTCTGATAGCGTAGCGTGGCGCAAGCCATATCAGGATAACCAGGATTTCAGGATGTACAGGATTGTTATTTGTAGGTTTTCTGTGAATATTTAATGATTATAAATTATGATTCAGAGGAAGTTGAAGACGAAATTAAAAGCAAATTGGTTTGGTTAGTACCCGAACCTTGTTGGGAAGATCATCCCTTTGAGTTCTTACGTGAATTTTTGTCAAAATTAACTCTGATTTCTTCCCGACTTTTTAGCCGATTAGAAATATGGATGAATCCAAGTAAGTAGCTTGGCGTTAAAAATTGTTGTTGGGGCAAGGGAACAGGGAACAGGAAGAGAGTTTTGAGTGATTTTACTTTTCTTCACATACCTTTAAATTTTTCTGTTCACCTACTTAATCTCTAACTTGTCTCTTTATTTTCCGATAATCCCAAGGGTCAACAAATTTTTTATCGCTCCAAACCCCAATTTTTTGCTGTTGGGCTTGTGCTTCGGCTTGTTGTACTATGTCCTTGTCTGGACATTTGCTCAAGTAAGAACGATATACTTTAGCCAATCCTTCTTGTAGTAAAACTTGCTGTAAAAATGTGCCATCTTTTAAACGTACTTCGGCAATTTTTCTGCCATAGCGATCGCTATCTGTGATATTTAACTGTACACGATTATCTGTTTGTTTGATCAGTTCCTCTATCCGTATTTTTGCTTTCATCCCCCAAGCAAACTGATTGACATCTTTAGTAATTTTACTCTTTTTTTCTTTCTGAGAATGGGGTATTTCTGGAGCATCAATACAAGCAAACCGCACTGTGAACTTTTTACCATCAGCATTTTTCAATACTAATGTATCACCATCACTGACTCTCTCAACTATATCACCTTGACGAGGAAACAGGCGATCGCACGCCATTAAACTCAAGGTAATAGTAGCTATACCCAGCCAGATTAAGCCTTTTTTCACAAATTTATTCATGTTCATATAGAAGGTTGGATTAGTCACTGCAACTTACCATTAAATACATCAATCTTGATTCTCTTATGAAGATTATGAAACCTATTAAAGACTCTCAAAGCAATTCTGTTGATCAAGATATACAGGAATTCCTCAATCAGTTAGAAGATACTATGCCGGATCATGTCATATCAGATATAGATAATTCTACAAACAAAGAAAGTAATGAACACACTCATACTTTTGATCTAGCTGCTTGGGAAGATGCAATTGCTGATATTGAACAGTATTTAGAGCAAAAAAACAAATAGGAGTTCGGAGTTCGGAGTCAGAAGAAGGAGGGAGGCAAGAATAAGATTAAATTTGGGAAAGTGAGCGATAAATGAACGGTTTCAACGCTGGTTCTTTGCACCTAATTCACCTTTCTAACCCGAAAAATCTTGATTTATTCAGGTTTTCGGCTGATACAGCAAACCCTACTGAGAAATTTTCTGTCTTTGAGCTTCATACAACATTAAAGCAGCAGTGATACCTACATTCAAGGATTCAACTCCGGGACTGAGGGGAATTTTCACCTGGATATCCGCTAATGCGGCTAAATCTGGTGATAATCCCGCTCCTTCGTTACCCAATAATATTAAACTAGGTTTACGCCAATCTACTTGCCAATAGGTTAAATCGGCATTAAGTAAGGTAGCTATTACCTGCATACCTGCTTGCTGACTTTGCCGGACGGTAGTTTGCAAATCTGCACTTACAGCCATATTTAAGCGAAACCATTGTCCAGCAGAAGCCCGTAAAACCTTGGGATTATCTAAATCTACACTATCTTCACTTAACCATAAACCTGATGCACCCGCGGCTGCGGCTGTGCGAATCATAGTTCCCAAGTTACCAGGATCTTGGACAGTTTCTAAAGCCAGAACTAAGCCAGTGCAAGGAATTTGTCTTGGTTGTGCTTCTTTTTGAGCAATAGCCACTATACCATCAGGATTGACAGTTGTAGCCATTGCTGCTAGAACTTCTGGACTGACAATTTCCACCCGATAGCACTGACTACAAATAACTTCCCATAGTTGGGGATGTGTATCATGCCATTGTGAAGTACAACATACCGCATCTAAGGGATAGGAAACCGCACAAGCTTCTTCCAGCAAATGTGTTCCTTCTAATAAAAATAGTTGTTGCTTATTTCTCTCCTTTGTGGAGTGCAACTTGCGGATTTGTTTAACTAAAGAATTTTGTAAACTTGTGATCACAATCTTAGATTTTAAATTTCGGATTTGAGATTAATCCAAAATTGATATACAGAACCCCGGACTTGAACCCGTTCGTTAATCTCAATCTCCGATTATAGCGTTACTTGTATTGACTCAATTACCAAGTATTTTCGGAAAACTCAGCGATCGCTAGGTAACAAATTGGTTTATGCTGTAAATAGTCAGAAGTTTAAGAAATATTAAGTTCTCTTCCCAGTATACTCATGCAATGTATTGTTAATCGCCGTGATCAGTTTTCAGCAGTTGGTCGGTATTGGTTCCCCGAACTGAGTGAAATCGAGAATTTAGAAAAATTTGGTGCTTACTCGAAATTTCCTGGACACGGACATAACTATGTCTTGTTTATTTCTATGATTGGGGAATTAGATGAGTATGGGATGGTACTAAACTTGTCCGATGTGAAGCACGTCATCAAGAAGGAAGTTACCAGTCAACTAGATTTTTCCTATCTCAATGATGTGTGGACAGAATTTCAACAAACTCTCCCCACGACGGAAAATATGGCGCGAGTGATTTGGGAACGTTTATCACCCCATTTACCTGTGGTGCGCGTCCAGTTATTTGAACATCCTCAACTTTGGGCAGATTATCAAGGAGAGGGAAAACAAGCTAATTTAACCATCAGGACTCATTTTAGCGCTGCTCACCGTCTAGCACCTAACCTCAGTGTTGATAAATATGGTAGATGTACTCAGACTCACGGACATAATTATCATCTAGAGGTGACTGTAGGAGGGGAAATAGACTCCCGGACTGGCATGATTGTGGATGTAGCTGCTTTAAATCGAGTGGTGGAAGATTATGTGGTGAAAATATTTGATCACTCTTGTGTAAATGAGGATATTCCTTATTTTGCCGATATTGTCCCCACTACAGAGAATATTTCCCGTTACATTCATGGTCTTTTAGAATCGCCCGTTGATGAATTAGGGGTGAAGCTATCCAACGTTAAACTGTTTGAAAGTCATCAGCTTTGGACAGATTATTCAGGTCAGGATATGGAGGGGTATTTGAGTATTAGCACTCATTTTAGCTCTGCTCATAGATTGGCACACCCTGATTTGAGTTTAGCAAAAAACACGGAAATTTATGGTAAATGCGCCCGTGTAAATGGACATGGACATAATTATCAGTTGGAAGTAACTATAAAAGGGGATATTGACTCCTCTACGGGGATGGTGATTGATTTGGGGGCTTTAAATCAGATAATTACAGATTATGTGATTGAGCCATTTGATCATACTTTCTTAAATAAGGATGTTGCTTTCTTTAATCAAGTTGTGCCAACGGCGGAAAATATTGCTCTTTATATTAGTAATACTTTGCGATCGCCTATTCAAGAATTAGGTGCAACTCTTTACAAAGTTAAATTGGTGGAAAGTCCCAATAACGCTTGCGAAATCTATGCGGCTGATTCTGAATCAATATCTGTTAATGCAGCAGTAAGTCAACCCGTATTGGCAATAGTTTAAACCCATCCAGATCCCCGACTTCTTTGAGAAGTGGGGGATCTATTTGCTCTATTCAGTTATAAAACTAAGCTTATTTGCTAATTTTTTATCTAACGTCACCAACTCAAGTCCATAATGCTTGGTAGTTGCAGCAATAATAGAATCAATAGTTGGTGTTATGTTTGCCATAACTCCATTCATGAGAAATAGAAAAAACCAACAGGATCAAAAATTTTATATTTTAATTTTAATCTGATTCATAATGATAACGAGCTTGTAAAAAATAAACTTTATTTTCGGTAACTTTATAAACCAAACGATGTTCTAAATCAATGCGTCGTGACCAAGTATCAGGAGCAATATATTTAAGAGGTTCAGGTTTACCTAAGCCCGTAAATGGTTGACCATCAAGAATATCGGCTACTAGATCTAATATCTTATCCCCTTTTTTGCGGTCATGACTATACCACCAAGCCAAATCTACTTTAAAATCAGGACTGAAAATAGGAAAATAACCAGATAATTTTGGCTCTTCATCATGAGTATCTGGCTTTTTTTTCTTACTACTCAATTCCTAACTCCTCTTTTAATTCAGCCAATGTTTGAGGAGTTTCTATTGTTGTTTCAGCCCATTCTAAAGCCCGAAATAAACGTTGAGCGTTTTCAGGTGATCTTAATAAATAAACACACTCTAATAAACTAGAAAGTTCATCTTCGGCAATTAACGCCACATTTTTCTGATTACGACGTTTAATTACTACAATTTCCCGTTGGTCACACACCTGATCTAAGATAGTTGCTAAATTCAACTTTGCTTGCGAGTAAGTGGTTTCTTTGCTTAACATTCTCTTTTTTAAGGAGTTTTACAACTATATTGTACAACAGAGGAACTCAAAGCTAGTTAATCAGATCATTACTTGGTTAGTAAAAATATATTTGGATATTTTATGCGAACTGCAAAAAGCCGTCTTCAGTATTATGAAATTCACTCAAGATTGTAAGGATTGATAATTTTAACTGGTGTCATTTTAAAATCATCAACATTGCGAGTAACTAAAGTCAATTGATGATAATGCGCTGTTGCGGCAATCAGACTATCCATTACGGCTAATTTTTTACCTTTCAATTCTGCATTTGCAGAAAATTTTGCCCAATTATCTAAAATATCATCATGTATCGGTAAAACACGGGAATAAAATTCAATTTCTACTTTTTGCAGCCATATTTTTAGTTTTTGATATCGTTCAGGTTGTGAGTTTTGGATTTTATAAATCCCTTTTTTTTATTTCAGCGATGGTTATACTACTTAAAAATAACTGTTCCATTGGTTGCTGATTAAACCATTGACTAACTTGGGGGTTGGGAGCTTGTTTAACAAACTCAGACATTACACAAGTATCAATTAGATAAGTCATAGTTCAAAATTTCTGCCTGTGTCTTGATCACGTTCAAACAATAAGGCGATATCATCTTCGGCAGATTCTTCATCTATAAAACGTAATCTCTCAAATAAAGGCAGTTCCTTTTTTTGTTGCTGCAAGTAATTGGATAATATTTTAATGACTGCTTCCTGTGCATTTTCATAGTGACTGACTGCGATAATTTCATTAATTAGTTCATCATCTATTGTGATAATGGTCATTGTTTTGTTCTCCGTTATATTCAATAAAACAGGACTTACGCAAAATATTCCTCAAATCCTCATTTCTCCGTGTTCTCTGTGCCTCTGTGGTTCGTTATTCCGTGACTCGTACGTAAGTCCTATAAAAGTTCAGATTTACCTAAGCCTGTAAATGGTTAACCATCAAGAATATCCGCTACTAAATCTAATATTTTCCCTTCTTTTACTATCATGATTATACCACCAAGTCAAAGGAGCAGCTAGAAACCACATCTACATCCACCTAAGTTTTATTTTTGATAATGCTAATTATCGGTTAAACAAATACGGACGACCGACTAAACTGCGTAAATAGCGATAAATTAACCAAGCTAAAAGTCCTAAGCCAAAATTGAATAATAGTTCTTGGACTATAAACCAGAAAATTTTCGGATCAAACCAAAGTTCCCACCGCAAAGGACTAATTTTTCTGGAGAGAATCAATAATCCAAATAGAGAATTTCCGCCTAGTGATAGGATTAACAATACTAAACCTCTTTGCCAAGTGCGGGCTGAGGATGTAAGTCCAGAAATTAACTCTAAAGGGTGTTTTTTCTGGAGTTTTCGCAGTAGTTGTTCCAACCGCCAAAACATCCATAATAGTACAGGAAATAAACAATAAATGAGTAAATTTGTAGGTCGTGAAAACCTCACAGAAATAGATAAAATATTGACTAAAGCATGAAAGAAAACAGAATTTAACCAAGCAATAAAAATTAAATGCCGATGGCGATTAAACCTTTTACTGACAGAAATGTATATTGCTAAAGCATATCCCCAAGGGGCAGAAAACATGGCATGGACTGGTGTGCCAATGCTGCGGTCGAGAATGGAAGATGTGCCGTGAGATAAATAAATCCAGGTTTCTTCGGCTGTGAAACCTAAAGCTACGGCTATGGTAAATAAAAAAACTGTAGTAGCTCGCAGATAATACTGACGTTGTAGATAGGAAATGGGCAGAATAACAGCTACTAATTTACAACCTTCTTCAATGGGAGCGATCGCTAATATTTGCCGAAAAACGACTCCAGAAAAATGACGCTGAATCTGCTGCCAGTCTAAAACCCGGTTAGCCACATTTTCCATAGCCCATTCTAAGCCCAGAGCAGCAAAACCAGAGATAGCACCAATAGTGAACAAAACCCATAAACTGAACCAATGTGGGGCGGCAGGAGTTCTGCGGTAGTAAAACCACAAAAACAGCAGGGGGGGAATAACTGCCCACAACACTAAATATAAATTAGCCACTCACCTGAGCAATGATAGTACGGTGACGCGGACTATTGCTAGTAATAGTAGGAGGTTGGAAACCTGCCCCAATTAAGGCTTGTTCAATATCCAAACTGAAATATTCATCTAAATAAGGTTCAGTACTTCTAAGCAACGTCAAAATATAAGTTGGCATTTTTTTGTAAATTTCCGATTTGGGATTCATGTCCATAATTGCTAGGTGTCCACCGGGACGTAAAATACGTCTAGCTTCAGCAAAAATCTGGTGAGTTGCTGACTGAGGTAATTCATGACACATCAAAAAAATCGAAGCTAAATCAAAGGAAGCATCTGCTATGCCTGTAGATTCTGCTTGACTATGTACCCAGTTAATTTGGGTTTGACGTTCTTGGCTACGATAGTTAGCTACAGCTAGGAAGTAAGGAGATAAGTCTAAACCGATAATTTTAGCATGGGGATAAACTGCCTGGAGGGCAAACGTACTCATCCCCACGCTACATCCTAAGTCTATAATATCTTTTGGCTGCTCAGAAATAGAATTTTTGAGGATATCGTGAAAGCTTTGGCGAAGTTTTGCGTCACCTTGATTTTCCGGTTGCTGCCAAATCCTAGAGTGGACAGCATGAGCCGCAGATTCTACTTCAAAAGCTGCTTGCCAACTGAGATTTCCGGTTTCATAGGCGTGGAATGAGGTGACGTAGTAATCTGGGTAGTTTAGCTGGGGATTTTGGACTTGCGCTAAATCGCTTCCCCAATCACGGGTTTGCAGTTTCTCTACTTCCTTTGTCCAAAATACACCAATTTTTTCAGCCCGTTTAATCATCATTTGTCTAGCTCGGTGTTTAGCAAAATTAGCTACGGGTTTAATGGCCAAGATGCTATTAACAAAATGGGACGCTAAATCAGGTTCGGTCTTGATGGTAGTAGTCATAAATCAATCTTCTCTGGAACACTCTTTTTAATTTATGACATATTGGCTGGATTTGAGTCTATATCTGGTTAAATTTGCTATCTGTCATCCCCAAACTTTTAAGTTTATTAGAGGTAAAATGCCCCGTTTTGGTACTACCCTCCTCAAAAACCTTGCACCTATTTTCCTTGTCGGATTTGGAAAATTGAGGATATCCGGATAGTTGAAACTGTCACCTGTCCCCTGTCACCTACCTTCACAGACAACTTATTCAGCAAACCCTACTTAGAGTTTGCTGGCTAAAGCCGCGAGTCGTGTATAGTTGATCAGATTAATGGTGTTGTTAGCAGTATCAATTTTAATCCATTCTTTTTCAGAGAGTTTTTCCATGATTTTGGTTGTTTCTTCCAGGGTGATTTCTGTCACTTCTGCCAAATCTTTCAGGGGAATGTTAAAAATTTTCTGGCCTTGTTCTGATTCTTGACTATAACTATCGGTTAAACTTACTAAGACATGGGCAAGTTTAACCGCAGGTGGTGACAAACGCATTTGTAACCGCAGATTAATTTGACGAATTCTGCCTACCATCAGTTGCAGCATTCTATGATGTAAATGTGAGTCTTTAAACAGGATTTGAATAAAACTCTCCCTAGAAACACTTAGTAGTTTTACTTTGGAAAGGGAAACAACGTCCGTTGATCTTGGAAATTCATCTAAAACAGCCATTTCTCCAAAGAAATCACCTGGTCCTAAAATTGCTATGGTGACGGATTCTTCGACCTTGGTGCGGCGAACTTTTACCCAACCGGAAACAATAAAGTAAACTGCATTACCCCAGGCATCTTCCATTAAAACAGCCCGTCCTGATGGGTAATCATGTTCGGTTGCTATATTCAGCAGCCATTCTCTGGTTTCTGGGCTGGATGTACTAAAGAGTGGAAAAGTATCAATAATAATATCTTTTTTCATTATATCTAAGGAAGGATGGTAAGTAGGGAATAGGTAAGGGGCAGGGGCTTTCTAGGAGGGGTAGGGGCGAAACTCTGTCCACAACAGGTTTTTACTTCTGACTCCTGACTCCTGACTCCTGACTCCTGTGATAATTCTGACTTCTCAGAGTTTGGGCGGCAAGATAAATTTTCGTCCATTCACCTAGAACTTGATGATTTTTAAGTTGTAGTTGTTGGGCTATAGTTTCTATGGAGTTACCTGCTTTGCGGAGGTTGAGGATTTGTTGTCCTAGAGGGGTGATTTTTTCTGGGAGTTGTTGCCATTGGGTTTCTGTTAGCCCTAGATTATGTTCTTCTAGGGAGATGGATAGCCAGTTATCAATTAGTTCTGGTTGATCTTTGATGGCAAAAACGCGGACGGCATGATAACTGAGTTTTTCCCGGAGACGATATACTTCTTTGATAGGTTTTTGGAGTTGTTTGGCAATTTCTTCTGGGGATTTACCTTGCAGATACAATCGCAACCAGTCTACTGCGTGTTGTCCAATATTTTCTAACAGGTATTGTTCAAATTTTTCCTGTATGAGTTGACGGTTGGTGATTTGTTCTTCTAGGTGTTGGGTTTCTTGATATTGAGTGATCGCCTGATTATCAACTAAACTCACTGGATTGTCGTTGTTTTCGGTGAGAATTTCCTCGGAAACAAGTTTTACTAATTCCCTGCTAGGTACTTGTGTCAAGCCTCCCCGCTGCATCCGTCGCAGGTAGTTAACAAAGCGGTACATTAAAATTGGTTGATTCCGCACAGGGCGCAAACAATATTCTTCGATGCTGGCAAATAGTAATGTGTCCCGCAATCTTTTGTCCGTTGTTAATGCGGCAATGTGCGTCATTTGTTGTTGGATATATGAGTCACTTTGCATCAGTTCTTGGATGACTTCTTGCAGCACATCAACAACACTCCGTTGGCGATCGCGGCTGAGGGATATCCACGTTTGAATTTTGTTTCTGACTGCCACCACACTACCCAATCGGCTAATCAGTTGACGATAAGCCTTTTCTCTGCCCATCCCTAAATAACGTTTGTGCAGAATTCGCCACCGATATTCCATTGCTTGTTTAGCAATTTCTAATTCTTTTGGGTTAAGTAAATTAAACCTTTCTAAATCTACTCCCAAAAGCCAGTTAAGAATACTTTGTCTGGTAGCCTGACTTTGTTCTGGACATTCCGCACTTAGTCGCTGTTGCCAATATTGAGCTAGATTTGCCCCATCTGTTGTCATAGCGATATTCCGCTCCTCGAAATTAGATTTAGCGATTTAGTAGCAGGTAATAACTCCTATTTGATTCGTTCAATAGACCCCAATACCGAATTAAGATGAAGCTACATTGAATAAGATTTCAAAAATAATTAACCGTAGATAGAGACGGATGAATTAATGAATTTTATTTCAAGATTCAGCCGTTATGAAACTATGAAGATCATCCGACAGGTTACGTAGTTAGGAGGTACAAAATCTCAATTTAAACCTAGACACAAAGCCATTTTTACTCCTGACTCCTGAATTCTGCTGTAATATCGCTAGTTAGGGAAAGAGGGAATAGGAAGTCACTTGATTTTGGATTGACGATTTTGGATTTTGGATTGACGTTAGCGAAGCGTACGCAGCGCAGCGAGTATGTTTTTGTCCTCAAGTATGGAGACTTATACCAAATTTTTTTCATCTAAAATCTCAAATCTCAAATCTCAAATTCCCAGTCACTACCCATTACCCATTACCAGCCGAACATACCAATTAGCCTCTAGACGCACCAATGATGGGATTTTCCACAGAATCTCGATATTGTTGAACGTCTGCTGTATAAGCGATAGGTAATACAGCTTCAACGTTTTCATGGGGACGGGGAATAATTACCCAAGATTCAAGAGTACCACCATAAACATTTTCAGCAGCTTCTACCCCAGCGGCCATAGCAGCTTTCACTTCAGAAACGTCACCGCGAATATTCACGGTGAAGCGAGCGCTACCAACTCTGATATAACCTACAAGAGTAACTCGACCGGCTTTGACCATTGCGTCTGCTGCGGCGAGAACGGCGGGAAAACCCTTGGTTTCTAATGATCCAACAGCTTGTAGTGACATTTTTAATCTCCTGTTATGAATATAAAAAGTTATAGGTTGCTACAAATTATGTTTATGAAGCTGGGCTTCAATTTTTGATAGCGAACTTACTTAGAAAATACGGAAAGGTTCAGATTTGGACGTGAAGTGGATCGGTAAAACTGTTTCTACATTTTCCGGGGGATTGGGAATAATGTAGTGGGTAATAACCTGACCACCATAGGCTGCTTCACCAGCCACAATACCAGCCGCTACGGCTGTTTTTACTTCGGCCACCTGTCCTCTGACAGCAACAATCATACGGCCACTTTCGGCTATACCGTAGTATACCAAAGTGACAGCAGCGGCTTTAACCATAGCATCTGCTGATGCTAAGACTGCGGGAAAGCCTAATGTTTCAATTGCGCCAACTGCCATTGGCATGGCTTGAATCTCCTACTTTTGGATAACCGATTCTTATTTTACGGGGATTGTGTACCTATTTTTATTTTTGCGGAAATTTTCTTTTTTAATTGATCACTGGGTATTGGTCATGGTGGTACGCACTGATGTACACTGGAATTTATGTTTCCAAGTTTTCTTCCTGCCGCCGTTGGTCAACTCACAGAACCAACATCCATCGCTTTGGCTCAAAATATCCAAAGTCAGGCGATTCTTGCTCATGCCGCCAATGAACCCATTAATACCACTTATATTCAACAGGGTGATGGTGGTACACCGATTTTATTAATTCATGGTTTTGATAGTTCGGTGTTAGAATATCGCCGACTTTTGCCGTTATTGGCAGAAAAAAACGCAGTTTGGGCTGTGGATTTGTTGGGATTTGGCTTTACAGATAGATTACCGGGGATTGCTTACAGTTCTGAAGCCATTAAAAACCATCTCCACTCGTTTTGGCAAACCCTGATTAACCAACCTGTTATTTTGGTGGGTGCGTCAATGGGTGGGGCTGCGGCTATAGATTTTACCCTCACTTACCCGGAAGCAGTCAAACAACTAGTATTAATAGATAGTGCGGGATTAAAAGGTAATTCCCCATTAAGTAAATATATATTCCCACCTTTGGACTATTGGGCAACGGAATTTTTGCGGAATCCCAAAGTGCGTAAAAGCATTTGTCGAACTGCGTACAAAAACCCTGATCTCATCTCTGAGGATGCTTTGTGTTGTGGAGAATTACACTTACAAATGCCTAATTGGACTCAAGCCTTAATTGCCTTTACCAAAAGTGGCGGTTATAGCGCTTTTAAATTTCCCCAACTTGCCCAAATTGAGCAACAAACTTTAATTTTATGGGGCGATAGTGATAAAATTTTAGGAACTGGGGATGCTCCCAAATTTGCCAAAGCTATTCCCCAAAGTAAGCTAATTTGGATTAAAGATTGTGGACATATTCCTCATTTAGAACGACCACAAATTGTTGCTGAACATATATTAGAATTTCGGAAATAAAGTTTGAGTATACTCAACCACTATTTTCCCGATTTAATAAGATAATTAAATATCAATGAGCAACAATACACAGTAAAGAATATGGATAAAACAAAAATCAAATCTCTTATTTCTCATTTAGGATTTATAGAACAAGAATCGGATATTTTCCAACAAAATTACCGTAAAATATATACTAACCACAAAAACTATGTAATTAAAATTAATTTTGCTACCGAGAAAATTGATTATGGAGATAAAATTAAAGTAGAAGACGAAACTACCTCTAATTTTAGTCAACCTGAGAATTTCGTTGTTTTAGAATGTGTTAATAGACTGTTAGAAAAAGGTTATGAACCTAAACATTTAATATTAGAACGTAAATTTCCTTTAGGACGAACTGGTAAAAGTGGAAAATCAGATATTTCTGTTTTTGATAGAGAAGAAAAGTCTTTAATTATAATTGAGTGTAAAACCTGGGGTAAAGAATATGAAAAAGAAAAAAATCGCATGATAGAAAATGGTGGACAACTATTTTCTTATTTACAACAAGATAAAAATACTCGGTTTCTTTGTCTTTATACCTCACAACTTAATGATGATGGTTTACTTGTATATGAAAATGCAATTATTCAAATTAAGGATAGAGAAGAAACTTTAAGATTATTAACAGAAAGTAAGGAAGAGATAAAGAGCTATAAAGAAGCCAAAACAGCAGAAGAATTATATACACCTTGGAAAGAAAATTTTAACTGCTATTTTGCACCTAATGGAATTTTTGATCCAGAAGTGCAAGCTTATAATCCTGAATATATACCCATTAAGAAAAAAGATTTACAACCTTTTACTGAAGGAGAAGGGCGTAAATTATTTAATCAATTTGAAGAGATTTTACGTCATAATAATATCAGTGATAAATCAAATGCTTTCAACCGAATTTTATCCTTAATTTTATGTAAGATTGTTGATGAGCAAAAAAATGAGAATGATATTACCGATTTTCAAATTATTGAAAGTAAAGATACTCCTGAACAGATACAGGAAAGGTTACAAAAATTATATGCTAAAGGAATGAGAGAATTTCTGAAAGAAGAAATTGTTTATTATTCTGAGGAATATATTGATACATTAGTTAGTAATTTCCCTATACAAACGACTCAAGAAAGACTTAAACAAATATTACGGGAATTAAAATTTTATAGTAATAATGAATTTGCTTTTAAAGAAGTTCACAACGAGAAGTTATTTTTGGAAAATGCTAAAGTATTAAATGAGATTATTACTTTATTACAATATAAAAAGTTTAGATATTTTTATAACGATAACAATGGCTTAAAATATCAAAAACAATATTTAGGGGATTTCTTTGAACAATTGTTAGATGCAGGTTATAAACAATCTGAAGGACAGTTTTTTACTCCTTTACCTATTGCCAAGTTTATCGTTAAATCGCTGCCTTTGCGAGAAATTATTGAAGCTAAATTAAATCAAGAAACAGCAGATTTTTTACCTTATTTAATTGACTACGCTTGTGGTAGTGGTCATTTTTTAGTGGAAGCAATTGAAGAAATACAAAAGATTGTTGATACAATTAAACCTGAATTTACTAAAGATATTAATAGATATATTAGACAATATCAAGAATCATCAGATTGGGCGGAAAAATTCATTTTTGGGATTGAAAAAGATTATCGTTTAGCTCGTACTGCAAAAGTAGCTTGTTTTATGAATGGAGATGGACAAGCTAATATTTTCTTCGGAGATGGTTTAGAAAATTATAATGAAAGAGAACGTCAACTTGCTGATAGTTATGATGTTGTTATTGCTAATCCTCCTTATTCAATTCATGGATTTAAACCTCATGCTTTAAAATTAAAAGATAAATATACACTTTTTGAATCTTTAACCGATAGTTCATCAGAAATTGAAGCTTTATTTATCGAAAGAACTGCTCAATTATTACATACAGGAGGAAAAACAGGAATTATTTTACCGAGTTCTATTTTAAATAATACAGGTATTTATGCCCGTGCTAGAGAGATTATATTACAAAATTTCCTCATTAAAGCTATAGTTGAATTAGGTTCAAATGCTTTTATGGCTACAGGGACAAATACTGTAGTTTTGTTTATGGAAAAGCGAGAACCTCGCTGGAAGCAGGATTATAATTATGTAGCTGAAGATTATATTATTAATAACAGAGAACGTCCCCATGATTTTATGGATAGTGAATCTTTATTTAGAAGTTATGTTGACTATCTCGGTTTAGATTTTGATGATTATAAAACTTTTGTAGGACGTAGTAGTAATGATGCTATCAAAGCAACTGAATGGTATCAAGATTACCGTCATTGGTTTGAAAATTTAACAGATGTTAAAAATTTACAAAAACGTAAAGATTTCAAATCTTTAACAAAAGAGGAACAACAGGAGAGAATTGAAAGATTATTTTATGAAAAAGTATTACCTATTGAAAAGGAAAAGTTTTATTATTATTTATTGAGTTATGAACAAGAGTTTATTATTGTCAAATCTGGTAATGATATTCAAAGTAATCGAGAATTTTTAGGTTATGAGTTTAAGAAGGGAAGACAAGCAGGAATGGTTGTTTATCGAGATGGTGAAGATAAGGATAAAACTGCTTTATATGATGAGGATAATCTATTTAATTCTGACAAGGTAAATTATTATATTTATCAGTCTTTTTTAGGTAATATGGAAAATCCGGCTGATGCTGTTAAGGATTATATTTCTCTAGTTGATTTAGTTGATTGTATTGATTTTAAACAAGTTGAATTTGAAAAACAAATTCAATTTATAGAAAAACCAAAATTTAAAGTGAAATCAAAATATCAACTTGTTAATTTTTCAAGTATAGCTACTCTTGAATATGGTAGCGCTTTACCTGAAAATCAGAGAATACAAGGTCAATATCCAGTAATGGGATCTAATGGTATGGGTTATCATAATGAATATTTAATTCAATCTCCTGCTATCATTGTAGGACGTAAAGGTTCTGCGGGAAAAGTTAATTATATCGAGAAAAACTGTTTTCCTATTGATACTACATTTTATGTTAATCTTAAAAGTGAAGATACTTTACCTAAATACTTTTATTACTTACTAAATTCTATTAATTTACAAAATTTAGTAGCAGGTATAGGAGTTCCAGGACTTAATAGAAATTTGGTTTATAATATTAAATTACCTTTAACCCCTAAAGAAATACAAGAACAAATTATTCAAGAAATTGAAGTATTAGAAATTAGAGAACAAGAACTAAGAAGTAATATTGAGGAATTACAAACAAATATCGAAGAAATATTAAATAATTCCTTTAATACTGCACCTAAAATCAAACTATCTCAAGTAGCATCTTTAGAAAGAGGTCGTTTTAGTCACCGTCCTAGAAATGCACCTCATTTATATCAAGATGGTACATATCCTTTTATTCAAACAGGAGATGTAGCTAAGGTCAAGGGAAGAAATATTATCTATTCTCAAACATTAAATGAGGAAGGATTAAAAGTTAGTAAAATATTTGAACCTGAAACTATTTTAATTACAATTGCTGCTAATATTGGTAGTACAGCAATTTTAACTTATCCTGCTTGTTTTCCTGATAGTATTGTTAGTATTAAACCTAATGAACAAATGAATATTGATTACTTGGAATATTATTTAAGAACTCAACAACAATACTTAAATGATATTGCACCTCAAAAAGCACAAAAGAATATCAATTTAGAAATACTTCGTCCTTTATTGGTTGCTTGTCCTGAGAAAAATGAACAAGATAGAATTATTAATGAAGTATTAGATATGGAGAAATATATCCAAAACTATGAACAAGAAATTCAAGCTATACCACAACAAAAAGAAGCAATCTTGCAAAAATATTTATAAAAATTAAGCAGACTATCAGGAGTCAGCTTTATACATTCTGACTTCTGACTCCTAACTCCTGACTTCAATCATACAACCAGGTATTTTTAGAAAAATCCTCACTATCTTGATTAGGCTTTTCTTGCAGTCGTTCTATTGATCTATGGGATTTTTTGTATTGGATGGATTTGGAAATTTGACTAGCTTGTTGACTCATTTGTGGATAAGATGGTTGAGTAGGTTGTTTTAAAACCTTGATTTCTTCTAGCAACTGAGAGTTAGAATCTGCTAGTTGTAAAGCGGTTTGTTTTGTTTCCGAAAGTTCCTTTGTTAACCGTTCTACCAATGCTTCTTTTTCCGAAAAAGCTATTTGTAAATCACTAATTTGTTTGATTAAAGTAGATTCTTTTTGTTGTAATGTAGAAACTGTTTGTTGCAATTCTTTAATATTGACTTCTAATTCTAACTGATTATTATCCGTTTGTAGTTGGGTTTCTAATACTGCTTCAGCCGAAACTTCAATTACAGGTTCACCTTGCAGGGGTGTAAATTTTGTAGTTTCTTCTTGTATTAAGTTAGAGAGATTTTTTTTAGGCATTACTTTATTAACTCCAATTACGCCGCCATTATTTAAGTATACGTCTGGAAGTGACAATAAAATCTCAGATTCCCAATTTCTGGGAAAAATTGGATATTTGATGATTTTAGTTCACGATTTTAGTAGTCATGATTGATGAGGTACAGGATATAACTGCAAAGCTAGACACCAAGCTATTTTTACTCCTGACTCCTGCTGTATTAGTCCAGATAATAGGTAGAATTAAGATGTTTACTTATCTATCCTTTTTCTGTTTTGGCTACTATACCTTGTCCTCGTTGTCATCAAATTATTGATAGTCAAGCAATTACTTGTCCTCAATGTCGCTTATTGCTGAAAGCTTACGGACATCCTGGTATTCCCTTGCACCACGCTCAGGGGAATGATTATTTATGCGACAGTTGTAGTTATCATTTTGATCATACCTGTAATTTTCCCCAATATCCCTATGCTCAAGATTGTCCTCTCTATCAAAATATGGAAGAAAGGACATTAGAATTGCAAAAGCAAGATTCTCATCATAGCTTGAGTACAAGGGTGAATAATTGGATTAAACACCATCAAAGTTGGTTATTAATACTAGCTTTGCTATTAGTTTGTTTATTAATAACTTTGTTTAATTCTTGATCTGATGGTATTGTTTTTACTCTTAAAGTTTGTTTACTTCTAAGGTTTCTGGCATAGCTTCTACATTTGATAAAATCTCTTCCTCAAATATTTCTAAATCGAACCAGAAAGTAGTCCCAATACCAACTTCACTCACCAAATTAACTGGACTGTGATGTCTGTCCATAATGTTTCGGACAATTGATAAACCTAAACCTGTTCCTTCTAGAGTATGCACTCTATTTTCTACACGAAAGAATCGGTCGAAAATTGCTTGTTGATCTTCTGGTGCGATACCAATTCCTGTATCACTAATTTCAATTCTCACTTTACCAGCATGATGGTGAGAATGAGAATTAGCATCTAGTTGATAGGCACGAATAACTACCTTACCACCGGCTAGAGTAAATTTAAGAGAATTACCAATTAAGTTGCCAAATACTTGCAGTAATAAATCATAATTGCCTAAAACAAAAGGTAAATCAGGATTAAGTTCTTGATATATTTCAATACATTTATCTTTGGCATTAAGCTGATAGGTACGTAATGTCTGTTCTATGGCTTGTGGTAAATCTACTTTATCAAAGGTGTAATTTCGACCTGATTCAAGTTTTGATAAATCTAAAACGTCATTAACTAAACGGGTGAGTCTATCAGTTTCATTATTAACTGTTTGCAGAAATTCTTTGCGTTCATCAATACCTAGATCTTCACCATAATCATGCAGGGTTTCAATATAGGTTTTAATGTTAAATAAAGGTGTACGTAATTCGTGAGAAATGTTGCTGATAAATTGGCTTTTTGCTTCATTTAGTTCTACCTCTCGGCTAATATCTTGGACGGTGATAGCTATGCCTTTAATACTTTCCCGTTGCAGGTTGAGAACTGTGGTTAAAACAATGCGAATTGTGCGTTGAGTAGGTTGTTTGAGGAGGATACGAAATTCGGCACTTTCACATTCACCGGCTGCCATTTCATACAAAGTCCGGGATATTTCCATTTGGACACTATGGGGTAATTGATGCAGGATATTACTACCAACCACATCCACTCCTTCCCAAGCAAAAATCCGTCTGGCGGTGGGATTGACTAATATTACTTGCATATTATTATCAATCAAGACTGCACCATCAGCAATGGTGGAAACTAAGGTTTCTAATTTAGCTTTTTCGGCAGTTAATTCTTCAATATTTTGTTCTTCATAACGTTCTAGCCGTTCTGCCATTTCATTAAAGCTGAAAATTAGTTCTCCTAGTTCACCACCTAGAGGTATATCTATCCGTTGTTTAAAGTTTCCAGCCGCAATTTGTTTAACACCTACTAGCAATTCTTTAATAGGTTTAGTAATAGTTAAAGCATTAATTACTCCTGCTAAAATCACCATGACCCAAATTGTGATAAAGACGGCAATGGTAACATCACGGGTGAAATTAGTGGATATGACTGCGGTTTGATTAGGGTTAATACCAACTGCTAACACACCTAAGTATTTTTTATCTACTATTAAAGGCACAAATACATCTGTAACTGCGCCATCGGGGGTGTTATGCTGCCTAACCATTGGCTGGTCTTCATTGCCAGGATAATCTTCTGGTAGTTGGATATGGCGCTTAATGGTGAGGGAGTTTTCTACCTCTGGTTCCCAAAAGGGAAGACCAAAAAAGATTTGCCCAGTTTTATCGGCGTATAACATATAACGGACGCTAGAGGTAGCGCTGAAAAAACGTTGAGAAAATTGGGCAACTTCAGTTAAATTGTGATCGGCAATGAGGGGGGCTACATTTGCCCCCAGAAGTAGTCCTAGATCACGACCAAAGCGGGTATCATTGAGACGTGCATCTTGCTGAATTGTGTTTACAGCCCAGAAGGTCAAACCACTCATAACTAAGGAAACCATGAGGGTGGCAACAGCTAGGAGTTTAGTCTGAAGGGTGAATTCTGACCACCAATTGGCGATACCTGCGGCGAGGGATGCGTTGCCTTTGGCCAGTGCAGCGATCGCTTTTGACGCGCCGGAGACACATTCATCTCGGAAATTTCTGAAAATAGCCAGCATCTTAAAATATAAGTGTTAGTAAGTAGTTGGACAAAATTAAATTCAATCAGGTCGTGAGGGAAAAGGGAACAGAAAGACAATGTATGTAATTAATTTTGTCCGATTACCTCTTCTTTCCTAATTTAACTATGTTTTTGCAGTAATGGTGAAAACTAAGTTGCAACAGAGGTTATGTGATGTGACTATTACAATGTAAAATCAGTAATAATCTCAGGTTCAACATCAAGAATATTTTGACTTTCCCAGTTGAACTCACATTCTAACTCAGTAAATTATTTTCCAAATACTTGTAACCGAATTAAAATTTTTCTATCCTATTTATGACTTCTCCTGAAATACCCCGCAAATCACCCAGTCAAGCGATCGCTGCGAGAATTTTTCACGCTGGCAATGTCATCAGTTTTTGCAAATTTCCGGTTTGTCGAGTATGAGTTTATTACTAGGTGGTTGTGGTACACCCATGTTTGCAGATTTTGTAGGTAAACTTTCTGAACTCCTCAATCAGAAATTGGAGGAGTTAATATTTCAACCTCAAAAGCCAGTTCCAGAATTTTTACCCTCACCAGTAAATTATCAAATGCTAAAGGTTATTGGGAAGATATGGGTTATGAATGGTTCGCTGGATTGTAAATTTAATCCTCAGATCCCCGACTTCTTTGAGAAGTCGGGGATCTATATCACGGTTTCATTTTTTGACTAAAATATAGGCATTTGTATATTCAGGTAATTTTTGAATATATCGTTCAAAATCTTTTTCACTCGCAAAAGTTCCTGCTAATAAATCCAGTTGATAAAGGTTGGGTAAAAATGCCCCACCTGTATCAGCAATTACGCCCATTTTTAACCGTTTTTGATTGTCCTCAGTGACAATTATTCTACCTAAACCAATGTTTAGTACATCTCCTGCAAATGTTACTCCTGGTTTGATGGATATTTTCGCATCTATTTTATATCCATAGCCTTTAATTGCATCAACTTCTTGAAAATACCAATAACGCTTTTGTGCAGTGGCTTTTAAACCTCGAATATAGGAGATTCCATTATTTTTGTCTACGTTCAAAAACTCTTTAGTTCCATCAGTAAAATTAACTAAAACAGTTCCCTGCATTAGTGCTGCCTCTAAACCATTGCGAGTTAAATAAGCAATAGGTTTAACTTTGCCAAATTCCTTACCTCCAGGTTCATAAATACCTGATAAAACATCTTGTTTAGTATATTGAGTGTAAAATTTATCTTGACGAACTTCTTCATTAATAGCATAAATTGGTGTATTGTATTTAGAAGTTTTTTGTCGAGAACCGGGATGAATAAAAGCTGCATATTTAGTAATTCTTAATTTTTTCTGTTGGGGACTTTCTGGGTTATAGGCAGACCATTTAATTACGCGAAAATTGGTATTAATAAAGTTAGGATCTTGTAACCGAGTTGTCCGCTTATTAGAAATGTCTTCTTCTAAGACGACAATCATAAAATCTAATGTTTTTAGAATATCTTTAACGGTAACTCCTTGAGTTACTAAGATACCTGTGCGTTGAATATTGGGGTCTTCTTGAGAGTATTTTTGAAAGTATTTTCTAGTATTGGTGAGTACGGTTAATAAATCAGCTTGATTAAAATTTATGGGGTTATTTGGTAATTTTTCTGCTGTCAATACTTGATTAGAATTAATACTATATTGATATTTTTGCCATTCATTAATAACTGAATAAAATGTGGACTTTTCAGTATTTTTGGCATTTATATTAGATGGGTTTGGCGTAGGTAAATTATCAGCAAATCCTTGAGAATTTCCTATTTGGGATAATGATCCATTTTTCACGATTTGTGGTTGTTGAATTGGCTGCGGATTAGTGAAACTAATTACCAATAAAGCAGTAATAAATGCTGTAATTTTGAATTTTTGATTAAATAGAACACGCATAATTCATGAAGACCAACAATGATTATGTCCCATTTTAGCATTCTCGGAAATGTTGACAATGGGAAATATGCCCAATTATGATGATTAATCATTCATTTCCTTTAAGGTAGCTAATGCTGAAGGTGATAAACGACTAAGATAACGGAATATCCAATATTTAACTATAGTGTCTAAAATTACAGGAAATGTGGCAATGAACATAAAGATATAATTTCTATTTGCTGGTAAACCTAAGTGTTCTGTAAATCCTTCCAGAATTACTTCCCACCCATGGGGTGAGTGAAAGCCAACAAATACATCTGTAGATAGGATAATTAAAAAAGCTTTAGCACTATCGCTTAAACCATACACAACTTGATCTATAAATTGTTGAAGAGAAATAATATCTTTTGTGCTAAAAACAATGACCAATGCAAAAGCAATTAAGGACATAATATCAGCAAAGATATTACTAATGGCATTGTTACTTTTATGTTGAAATTCTGCTGCTATATCTATAGCTTTGGCCTTAATCTTGGATTCTTGATTTTCTGGAGAAATTTTAGTTTCTGAATCCAGTAAACTTTCAAACCTTAATTTCGCCGTAAATATTTTTAATTCATGAAAGGCTTTTTCTTCCATTTCTTGATTAAGAAAAATTTGCCCGGAGTGATCGTTTCTCAGGTTTTCTACTATGGGAAGAATAAGCAGGTGTTTGGATAGTTGATGAGTTAGCAGGGGAATTATAACCAATAATAATAGGAATTTGATGGCTATAGTTGTCCGCTGTCTGGATATTTGATATTTTTTAATAAATTCTTGATCTGCATTTGGAGATATATCAATGAGAATTTTCTGGAATGTTTTTCCGATTGATCTGGGAAATATGCCGGTTTTTAAGAATGTAAATGGTTGTGAGGAAACATCTTGATTAGATCGTGATGACTTTTTCATGGTAGGATAAATCAGAGGTTAGATGTAGCCATGATCAATGCCTACAACTATAACAATTAAACAGGTTAATGTTCAACTATAAAATAAATACTATTTTATTGTAGTGCATTACTATATTACCAGTTTGATTTAATTGAACTAAGAGGGTGGTTGAAAATTTAGAACAATGGTAAAAACACCTCTCAGTATGGGCTAAAGGCGTGATTTGTCAAAAAATCTTAATATATTTTCCCAATTGAAGTAGGATGACTATGTTTAGTGTAAAAATATTCGTACTGAAAATAAGCTGCAAAAAAAATTATGACTATGTATCCTCATCTGAAACGTGCATTCGCTCATCCTGTACTCAAGGTAATTAGTGGTTTGAATAACTTCAATGCTGCTAGTGTGGCTGCAACTGTGAAAGCGGCTGATTTGGGTGGTGCGACTCTTGTAGATATTGCTGCTGATGTGGATTTGGTAAGATTGGCGAAAAGCTTGACTAAATTACCTATTTGTGTATCTGCGGTTGAACCGGAGAAGTTTGTGACTGCTGTGGCTGCTGGTGCTGATTTAATTGAAATTGGTAACTTCGATTCTTTTTACGCCCAAGGACGCAGATTTGAAGCTGCTGAGGTTTTGGAACTAACTCGCCAAACCCGTGCCTTGCTGCCAGAAATTACCCTATCTGTGACTGTTCCCCATATTCTCACCTTAGACCAACAGGTACAACTAGCTGAAGATTTGGTGAAAGCGGGTGCTGATATTATTCAAACTGAAGGTGGTACTAGCAGCAATCCCATTCACTCCGGTACTTTGGGTTTAATTGAAAAGGCTGCTCCGACTTTAGCCGCTGCTTATGAAATTGCTCGTGCGGTTTCTGTGCCTGTACTGTGTGCTTCTGGTATTTCTAATGTTACTGCACCTTTAGCGATCGCCTCTGGTGCATCGGGTGTTGGTGTCGGTTCTGCTATCAACCAACTCAACAGCGAAATTGCCATGATTGCTGCTGTGCGTAGTTTAGTAGAAGGTTTAGCGACTGCAAATACCAGAACATTTGCGTAAAAGGCAAAATTACAAACTAAGCTAATTACAGCTTAATTTTATTCAATGCAGTGCGTTACTTTTTACTAACGCACTCTACATAATTACAAAGTGTCTAAATCAATTCCTTTTGCTTGTAATTTGGCTAATAATTCGTGATATTGCCCAATAGCGACTTCTTTTTCCTGACGTTCTTGTTCAGCAACTTGATTAAGTTCCACACTTGTGAGAAACTTTCTTCCATCAGGATAATAAATTTCTAAATTATCAGGTGTAAGTTGAAAACGTATTCTCAATCTTGGACTTATCCAACCATTAATATTTTCAATTACTGTAAAAGCATCTTCAGTAAGTATAAATCCAGATACTTCTAAAGTATCAGGATCATAAATATAATATTCTTCTACGCCATGACGTTGATAAAAAAGGGATTTATTAATCATCTGGGGAGTGCGATTTTCCCGAGATAAAATTTCAAAAACTACCTGGGGAGCAATATTATTTTCTTTCCATTGTTGATAAGAACCTCTATCTCCTTTCGGTCTACCAAACACTACCATCACATCAGGTGCTTGACAAGTTTTGACACTTCCCTCAACAGGATACCAGAGTAAATCTCCAGCAATAAATACATCATCTTGTGATGCAAATAATATTTCTAAATTTTCTTTAATTTTAACAATCCATTGATATTGTTTGGTATTATCTGCCATTGGTTGACCGTCGCTGTCAGGGTAGATGATTTCTGGTGTGGTTTCTGGTGCTAATTGCTGTACCATAGTGGACATCTCCTATGTTTCCTGCTTTTTCTAGTAGTAATATCAATTTTTAGCTTTTTCTGATGAAGGAAATATCAAGAATAATTGAACCCATGTAACCGCAGATAATAAAAGATATTGGATAGATTGGGTAAATTAAATGGGGTGCATTCATCACACCCCAACAATCATTCAAGATAAACAATTTTTCAACGTATCAATGACTTTATCTTGTTGTTCTTGCTCCAATTCTGGGAACATGGGTAAGGATAAAACCTCTTGACTTGCTTGTTCTGCTACTGGCAGTTGTCCTGATTGATAACCTAAATTTTTATACACTGGCTGCAAATGTAAGGGTAAGGGATAGTAAATCATGGAATTAACCCCCTGTTCCTGCATTTGATTTTTTACGGAATCTCGATACTTACCGCTGGCACCATTGCGTCTTTCTCCAGAAATCCGAATAGTGTATTGATTCCAAACACCAACTCCCCCAGGAAATTCTTGGGGGACAACGATATCAGAAACTTGGCTGAGGTGTTGGTAATAGTAATCAGCGATTTGCTTACGTCTAGAGTTCCAAAGATCAAGATAGCGCAGTTTAATTTGCAGAATTACGGCTTGAATGGCATCTAAACGACTGTTGACACCGATTTCCTCATGAATATATCTTACCTTACTCCCATGTTCGCGCAAAACTCGTAATTGGGTAGCGATCGCTGGATCATGCGTGGTAATTGCCCCACCATCACCGCAACCACCAAGATTTTTGGTAGGGTAGAAACTAAAACAACCAACATGGCCAATACTGCCAACTTTTTGATCTTCCCAACTTGCACCGGTAGCTTGAGCGCAATCTTCAATTACTCTTAAATTATGAGCTTTGGCAATCTCCATTAATCCTGTCATATCCACAGGGAGTCCAAATAAATGCACTGGCATAATTGCCTTGGTTTTTGCTGTAATCGCTGCTGCTACTTTTTCTACATCTAAATTAAAGGTAGTCCCATCAATATCTACAAATACTGGTGTTGCCCCGACAGCGCTGATAACTTCTGTGGTCGCAAAAAAAGTAAAGGGTGTGGTAATAACTTCATCCCCTGCCCCAATTCCTAAAGCGCGTAATGCTAAAAATAGAGCATCAGTACCAGAGTTACAAGCTACGCATTCACTGACACCATGATAAGCTGCAAACTGTTGTTCAAAATCTGTAACTGCTGGACCACCAATGTAACGCCCAGAAGCCAGAACCGCCAAGACAGCAGCACTTACTTCAGTTTCAATGGTGGCATATTGTTGTTTAATATCAAAGGCGGGAATCGAATTTACACTTTTAATCATGAGTTTTTATTTGTCAGTTGTCAGTTGTCAGGATAAAGAAGGAAGAATTAAAAATATTCCCCTGTTCCCTATTCCCTGTAATACGTAAAGTTTTGAATCATTAAGAGGTAGATGAATTATGCCAGAGCTAATCAAATTAGATATGGTAGATTTGGCTTTAGCGATGGGTTTAATGGCTGTTGCCATTGGCATATCGGCATGGGAGAAATTAGGACTAGAATTAAATTTAAGCGTAGCTACTGGTAGAACTATCCTCCAACTACTTGTACTAGGATACATTTTCGACTTCATTTTTGCCGTTAACAATGTTTGGGCGGTAGTGGGAATTTTAGCAATAATTCTGACAATTACGGCAATTATTACTCGCAACCGCATCAGTCAAAAAATTCCGCAAGTCTTACCTTTAGCCGGAAGTGCGATTTTTGTCAGCACGTCCTTAACATTGCTTTACACCAATTTTTTAATTATTCAACCAGAAAGATGGTATGAACCACGTTATATCATTCCTTTAGCTGGCATATTGCTAGGTAATGCCATGAATGCAGCAGCAATAGCAGGAGAACGTCTAGTTAGTAGTATCAACCAATTTCCTAGGGAAATAGAAACCCATTTAAGTTTAGGTGCGACTCCTGAACAGGCGATTAAGTCCTACCGCAAAGAAGCGATTCGGGCTGCAATTATGCCGACTTTGAATCAAATGATGTTGATTGGTATGGTGACAATCCCAACCTTTACCAATGGACAATTATTAGCTGGTGTCACACCCCTAGAGGCTGTATCCTATGAGATTGTAATTATTTTTATGGTAGCTGTCAGCAATTTGTTAACAACAATTTTAATTACTAAAGGCTTACGTCGGCAGTTTTTTAATTCTGCTATGCAGTTGGTTAGGTAATAGGTGATTGGTGAAAAAATTTTCAGAAATGGCTAACGCCACGCTATCAGGAGATTTTAAATCCCTTAATGAATTTGTGTTTATAAATACTACATCAATTATTTTTTCAGATATAAAATGTGTTTCTAAACCGTTCTCAGGCAAATATATTTTTAATGATTGTGTGGCTACCGTTTCAAAAATAACTCTCAAAAGTATTTTTTACCATCTTAGGTATTGATAATGACTTACAACTCAGAGGAAATGCAGCAGATTCTCGAAGTAGCTTTTAGACAAAAGCAAAAGGGAGAATATACAAGGGAACAAATTATAGAAATAGCCTCAGAATTAGGTGTTTCTTCAGAGTCGCTACAAGCTGCGGAACAAGAATGGTTGAAAAATAATGTAGAAGTAAAAAAAGAGCAAATGTCTAATAGTCAACAACGGAAAGGTTTCAAATCTCACCTATTTACTTTTCTGGCAATTAATGGTTTTTTAGTGCTGTTAAATTTGGTAGTAAGTCCTGAATATTTCTGGGCAATTTATCCCATATTAGGATGGGGATTAGGTTTATTATTGCATGGAATGAAGGTTTATATTAGTAATGCCTAAAAGAGATCCCCGACTTCTCCAAGAAGTCGGGGATCTTATCCCCTTTTAATTTAAGATTTACTAGAGCGCTCTTTTGGGTTTGATAATTACTCAACTATATTCACTATTTGGGAACTAGCTAATGTTGGTGTGGTGAAAATTTGCGAGTATAGGTTTGTAGGTTGTTGACGAGCAACAACTGGTAAAACTTGACGAGCATGAGCCGCAACTTCCACTGTTTTCACATCATAGGTTTGTGTGATCATCTTAGGATAAAAACCAATGCCGATGATGGGAACTAATAGACAAGCAGTGATAAACAATTCACGGGGCTTAATATCAAGAACTACAGCATCTAAATGTAAGTCTTGATGTTGATTACCATAGAATACTTGACGCAGCATGGAGAGCAAATAAATGGGTGTCAAAATCACGCCAACGGCTGATAGAAAGATGACGACAATTTTGAAGCTGGAACTGTAAACATCGCTGGTAGCAAGACCTAAGAATACCATCAATTCACCGACAAAGCCGCTCATTCCGGGTAAAGCCAGAGAAGCCATTGAACCGATAGTAAAGAGAGCGAAAGTTCTGGGCATTACTTTACCCATACCGCCCATTTTATCCATCACTAAGGTGTGAGTACGTTCGTAGGTGACACCGGAAAGGAAGAATAAACTAGCAGCAATTAAACCATGAGAAACCATCTGTAATACAGCACCGCTGATACCGATTTCTGTATACGATGCAATACCAATTAACACAAACCCCATGTGGGCAATTGAAGAGTAGGCCAAACGGCGTTTGAGATTGGTTTGAGCAAAGGCGCAAAAAGCACCATAAACAATATTAACTACACCTAAAATCGCTAAAACTGGCGCAAAGGTGACATGAGCGTCAGTTAACATTTCTACGTTAAAGCGAATTAGGGCATAACCACCCATTTTTAACAAGACACCGGCTAAAATCATTGAACCGGGTGCAGATGCTTCACCATGAGCATCAGGCAACCATGTATGTAAGGGGAAGATGGGGAGTTTGACACCGTAAGCGATTAAGAAACCTGCATATAGGGCTAATTCTAAGGCTTTGGGATATTCTTTCATTCCCAATTCGGTCATGTTGAAGGTGAAGTTATCACCGGAGAAAGCCATTGCAAAACCAGCTATCAGTATAAATATGGATGCAGCAGCGGTATAGATAATAAATTTGGTAGCTGCGTAACGGCGGTTTGCGCCTCCCCAGATGGAAATAAGTAAGTAAACGGGTACTAACTCTACTTCCCACATCAAGAAGAACATTAATATATCTTGGGCGAGAAATACACCTAATTGGGCGCTGTACATAATCAACATCAGCGCATAAAATAAACGCGGCTTGGTGGTTACTTTCCAAGCCGCGAATACTGCAAGTGTGTTAATGAAGCCTGTGAGAAGTATCAGGGGCATTGATAAACCATCAATGCCTAGAGACCAGTTAAAGCCAATTTGGGGTATCCAAGAATAGCTTTCTGTCATTTGCAAGGCGGAACTCTGAAAGTCGTAATTCTGCCAAAGGGCAAAAATCATCAGTACAAAGTCTAATAATGCCACTCCCAAACCGTACCAGCGGACCGTTTTACCCTCTTTATCGGGAACAAGGGGAATTACAAGGGCTGCCACTAAGGGCAGGAAAATTATGGCTGATAACCAAGGAATTTCTATGGCATTCATCACTTTTGACAATATGTTTTTGGTTTTGCTTTTGTTTACATTATATTAAGGAATCGTTACGTCTGTAAACGATTTCTTATGAAGATTTCCAATTTGGAGGATAAATAGTAATAAATACTTACTAAGTTATGCCGCAAGTCCATTCTAAATGTAAATTTTTGCAACGTCAACAAAAAAACAGCGACTAATATCGCTGTCTTTAGTTATAATGGGCATCTTCGGGATAAATTGAATTTTTATCAAAGTTATCTCTGTTTCTTAAACGATACGGTTGACAATCATCCAGACTTCCCCATCTGATCTGACGAAAGGGACGGAAATAGTCTTAAAGCCTGTGATGAAAGGTTTATAGTAAACTTGCCAATACATGGGACTAAGTTCATCAGCGCAGGTTTTGAGGAGTTTAATTTCTTTGGCTAGTTCCCCAGCTAGTTCGTTAACTCGTTCGGCATGAATTTGAGCAATTTTTTTGGCTTCTTCTAGCTGTTCTTGTTGTTGGGAGATGCGGATAGACATGGGCAAATACCGATTGAGATGAGCTTTTCTTTGTTGTATTTGCTTTTCTAGGTAATATATAGCATCGTCTATGCCTTTAAGTTCGGCAGACAGTTGGACGTTTTCTCTGGCTTGACGGCGGTAAGCTTCAACTATGGCTAGGGGTGAGTCGTTTTCAACCGATTCTAGATGATGATTAGTCAGTGCAGCGCGTTCTTGTTGGAGTGATTGGATTTGAGATTTTAGTGCTGCTATTTCTGACTGGATTTTTTCCATATATGATGATTGGTGATGGGTAATTGATAATTGGTAATTGATAATTGGTAATTGCTATTGATCAACCAAATTACCAATCCAAAATCTAAAGTTTAGAATATACTAATCCTTCAATTTTCAATCATCTGGTCTATCTTCGGTGAATTGATCAATTGCCTCTACCATGCCTTCTGAATAGGGTTCAAGGACTGTGGAACAAGCATAAAGATCAGCAAGTGCTTGGGAAAATTCCTCAGAATTAGGATCAGTGTGTTTGATGGCTTGAATTGCTTGAATTGCCTTTTCTAGCTGTGGTTGATATTCATTCAGAAATATTTCTAATCGTTCATAAGGATTTTTATAGAGTGCTATCATTTGCCTAATCTCCTTTCTAATTTCGCAATATTTTGGCGACAATTTGCCACTGTTTTCTCCCAATGGGCAATTAAGCCTTGATCTTGTCCTTCTGTTGGTTTCTCCTTTTCCTTGGCAATTTTTTCTAGATGTTCTTCTAAGGCTTGATGTTGTCCTTTTAGTTTTTTGCAGGTTTCCTGATTTTTACCCATAATTCTAATTTTAGTCTTCTCCTGACTAATTTAATTGTTATAATGCGATCGCCTGGTAATTCGGAGAAATCGCTATTTTTTGTGCAGATTTCCCGTAAATTAGATTAAGTAGGAAATATACTTGTCCCGTGCGGATCTAGGGGAAGCGATCGCACAATTGAATTTATACCCATTGCCGTCCAAGCATTTGCCATTGCCGTTTCTACGGACTTGACATGATTTGTATCTACTAAAGCTAAAACTGTGGGGCCTGCGCCACTAATTACTATGCCATACGCACCAGCAGCCACAGCCGCCGCATTCACAGCTTCATAACCAGGAATTAAAGCTTGGCGATAGGGTTGATGTAATTTATCTTGCAAGGCTGCTGTTAACCATTCTTCTCGATTAGTGGCTAAACCTCGCAATAATAAACCCAAATGAGAAATATTGAAAATTGCATCAGGACGACTGACTTCTGTGGGGACAACTTTTCGTGCTTCGGCGGTTGATAATTCAAAATCAGGAATTGCTACCACTGGAACTATATCTCGATGCCAGAGAATATCGCAAATTTCCCAACCTTTTTTGCTGGTAGCAGCCAGACGACAACCACCTAATAACGCTGGTACTACATTATCAGGATGTCCTTCCATGGCGATCGCTAATTCCATCACCTGTAATTCAGACAATGGCGAACCCGCCAACTCATTAGCAGCAACTAACCCCCCGACAATAGCAGTCGCCGAACTACCCAAACCTCGCGCTAAAGGTACACCTAACTTAATTTCTATTTTCACCGCTGGTGGTGTTTGTTCTATACATTCATATAACTTGATAAAAGCCTGATATAAAAGATTACCCTCATCAGTTTGTACCTTTGCGGCTTCTAAACCAGAGACTTGAATAATTAACTCACCTGCATCAAGAATAGTAAACTTAAATTCGTTATACAGCTTTAAAGCTGCACCAATACAATCAAACCCTGGTCCCAAATTCGCCGTTGTCGCGGGAACTTTCACAGTAATGCTAGAAACTACAGACATTGAAGTTAATTGACAATTCCAATATGAACTACCCCATTTTACTTCCTTATACGAAATTTAAGATGAAACTGCGTAGAATAAGATTGATAGAATTATTGACCGCAGATAAACGCAGATGAACGCAAATAAATTCGGATGAATTGATGGATTTGATGATTCTGTGTAGTCTTACATAAAAATCATAATAAGTAAGTGAACACAATAAAACAAAACTGTGTAAAGAAAAGTAAAATCGCCTAAACCCTTTTCACTCTTGCCTTTTGCCTCTTGCCTCTTGCCTTGCCATAACGACAATTTTCAATGCTAACCTACTTAACTTAAAGCCTTTGTCTAATTTTCATAAAAGCCGCACCCGTCACTAAAGCTGCAATTTGTCCCCAATAACTGACGCTAGAGAAGGAACTACCACCCGCCATATTTAAACTCCCTATACCATAAAATGACTGCTGGATAAACCACCAAAATAAATACAAAATAGCTGGGACTTCCACTGGGATATATAAAACTAATAATGTCAAAACTGAATATATTTTTGTCTGGGGAAATTTGATGATATATGCACCTAAAATAGATGCGATCGCTCCATTCGCGCCAATAACTGGCATTGTTAAATCGGAGGATAAAATAATTTTAAAAATGCCAGAAAAAAAGCCAGCAGTTAAATAAAGTAGTAAATATTGTTTATGTCCTAAAATACTTTCTACCGTTTTCACAAATACCCATAAAAACCGCATATTTCCTAAAATTTGGCTAAAACTGCCATGTAGAAACAGCGATACAGGTAAAGAAAGTAATCGCCAAAATACAATTATCCACGCCGCAGAATTGTAAAAAAAAGCGTTAGCAATTGCGAGATTTATTTGAGCGGGAATAATTCCCCAATTATTAATTAAATTTCCTAATTCATTACTCCAATCTAATGTAATTTCCCAGAAAAATATGACTACATTAATCCCAATTAACCAATAATTAATAATAGGCTTTTGCCAACTGCGAATATTATCATCTATAGGAATCATCTTGATTTTAACATTTGAGTTACTGAATTTTTAACTACTAATTAATATTTTTCCCCATCTCCTCATTTTTGTGTGGCAAGATTATCATAATGTAACACAATGTTCAAATAGGCTCAGGAAATGCTAGGAAACACCCTTGTAGGCAGATACCAAATCACCAATTACCTGGGAGGTGGCGGATTTGGTGAAACTTATGTCGCTAATGATACTCAATTACCAGGTTCTCCTCAGTGTGTAGTGAAGAAACTCAAACCTCAGTCTACGGATATTGCTACTTTAGAAATAGCTCGGAGGTTATTTGATACAGAAGCTCAAGTTTTATACAAATTAGGAAATCACGATCGCATTCCCCAACTTTTAGCTTACTTTGAAGAAAATGCCGAATTTTATCTGGTTCAAGAACTGATTATTGGTAATGATCTTAGTCAAGAATTAAAACCTGGTGTACTTTTTACTCAATATCAGGTAATTTCTCTATTACAAGAAATTTTAGAAATTTTGGACTTTGTACATCAACAAAAGGTAATTCATCGTGATGTCAATCCTCGGAATATTGTCAGACGAGAACAAGATAATAAGTTAATTTTAATTGATTTTGGTGCAGTCAAACAAATTAGGACAAAATTAGTAAACTCTGCCGATATGACTAAATCTACTGTTGCTATTGGCACACCCGGTTATACGCCTGGAGAACAAGCACAAGGAACACCAAAATTTAGTAGTGATATCTATGCTTTGGGGATTATTGCCATTCAAGCTTTAACTGGATTATCACCTGATCAATTAGAGAAAGATATGGAAACTAATGAAATTATTTGGGAGAAATTTGCCACCGTCTCTCCAGAATTTACCCAATTTTTAAATCAGATGATCTGTTATGATTTTCGCCAACGTTATGCTTCCGCAACAATAGCATTACAAGCTTTACAAGAATTAAATAAAAACCCATCAGGAACAATAATTATTTCCCCTGCTACCTTACCAAATCAAGGTAAAAATCCCCAAAATACAAAAGGTGTATTCTGGAAAATGCTATTAGGAATATTTGTTTTAGGTATTGGTAGTTTCGGGGCAATATTTATCCTCAATCGCCTGAATAGTAAAAACGCTATAGAATTATATAATCAAGGCAATACTCTCATTCAATTACAACGCTATAAAGAAGCCTTAGCAACTTATGAGAAAGCCATAGATATCAAACCTGATTATCCTCAAGCTGTATATGGTAAAGGCAAAGCATTATTTCAATTAAAGAAATACCAAGAATCTTTAATAGCTTATGATCAAGCCATTCAAATTCAACCCGATTATTTAGAAGCTTGGACTAATCGAGGTTTTGTTTTAGTCAGACTCAAACGTTATTCAGAAGCAATTGCCACTGTAGATAAAGCTTTACAATTAAAGAATGATGACCCCAAATTATGGCAACTTAAAGGAGATATTTTTATAAAAATGAGTCAATATAATGATGCCGTCAAAGCTTATGAACAAGGGATTAATTTCCAAGCTGACAATCCTGAATCATGGTATAAGAAAGGATTAGCATTACAAAACCTCAAACAATACGAAGAAGCAATTACAGCCTACAAAAAAACTGTAGAACTAAAATCCGATCATGAATTAGCTTGGTACAACTTAGGTAATTGCTTAGTGAATTTGAATCGTTATGAATTTGCCTTACAAGCCTATGATCAAGCCGTCCAGCATAATCCAAATAACTCCGCAGCTTGGTTATCCAGAAGTAATATCTTAATGACATTACGCAGGTATCCAGAAGCAATTGATTCCTTTAGCCAAGTGATTAAAATTAATCCTCAACAATATCAAGCATGGTATAATCGGGGTTGGGCATTACATCAAGTTAAACGCTATCCAGAAGCAATAGAATCTTACAAAAAAGTTATTAATTTAAAGGGAAATGATTATTTAGTATGGTACAATTTAGGGAATACACAATACAATTTACAAAAATATCAAGAAGCGATCGCCTCCTATAATAAAGCCATCCGTTATCAACCCAATCATTATGAAAGTTGGTACAGTAAAGGCAACGCCTTGTTAAATTTGCAACAATACCCACAGGCGATCGCCGCCTACGACAAAGCCATAGAATATAAACCAGACTACCAACAAGCCATAGAAGCCCGCACAAAAGCCCAAAATCAAAATATCCCCAAATTTAAATTTCCCCCCAACTTCTAACTCTTTCCCTATTGCCTATTGCCTTGACTTTACCAAAATCCAGTAAAATCTAGAATATTATCTCAAAGAAATCTCAAGCCCTTGCAACTTGAGTCAAAATTATGGACGTATTAGAACTAAAACGCGAAATCGAAACATTGTCTAGCCGCCTGGGTAAAACCCAGGACTATCTTTGACGTACCCGCACTCAAAGCCAAAATTCACGACTTAGAACAAATTTCCGCCCAAACAGAATTTTGGGAAGACCAAACCCAGGCACAAAACACCCTACAAGAACTCAATGATCTAAAATCCCATTTAGATCAGTATTACCAGTGGCACACCAACTTAGATGATACCAGAGCAGTGCTTGAGCTATTGGAACTAGAAACCGACACAGCACTATTGCAAGAAGCGGAATCTACCATTACCAAACTCAATCATGACCTAGACCAATGGGAACTACAACAACTGCTTTCCGGCACTTACGACGACAAAGGCGCAGTCCTGACAATTAACGCCGGTGCTGGTGGCACGGACGCACAAGACTGGGCATTTATGCTCATGCGGATGTATACCCGATGGGCAGAAGATCATGGATACAAAGTCACCCTGGCCGAAGAATCAGAAGGTGACGAAGCCGGCATTAAATCCGCCACCCTAGAAATTACCGGACGTTATGCCTATGGTTACTTACGTTCCGAAATGGGGACTCACCGTCTTGTGAGAATTTCTCCCTTCAACGCTAACGGCAAACGGCAAACCAGCTTTGCTGGCATCGAAGTCATGCCGCAAATAGATAACACCGTCAAATTAGACATCCCAGAGAAGGATTTAGAAATTAGCACCACCCGTTCTGGCGGTAAAGGTGGACAAAACGTCAACAAAGTAGAAACCGCAGTCCGCATAGTTCACCTCCCCACCGGTCTAGCAGTCCGGTGTACAGAAGAACGTTCCCAACTGCAAAACAAAGAAAAAGCGCTCGCCCGTCTCAAAGCCAAGTTGTTAGTTATTGCCAAAGAACAACGCGCCCAAGAAATTGCCGAAATTCGCGGTGATATGGTGGAAGCTTCCTGGGGTAATCAAATCCGCAACTACGTATTTCATCCCTACCAAATGGTGAAAGACCTCCGGACAAACATCGAAACCACGGCCATTACCGATGTTATGAATGGTGAACTGGATATGTTCATTCAAGCCTATCTTAGACAAGAAAACCAGATAGTTGAAGCGTAAGTCAGAGGGAATAGGTGACAGGTTATAGGTGACAGGTTACAGGTGCTACGTCACGGGGACAGGTGACAGGGAACGGGTAATTGGTGAAAACAATTTCTTCTTCCTCCTGAACTCCTGATAGCGCGGCGTGGCGTTAGCCATACTCCTGACTCCTTCTCCCCATTTCCCCACAATCGGTTACAGTAAGAAAAGAGATGATAATGAATTAATTATGGAAAAATCTCCTGCCAAAGAACCTCAACCCAGCTATGTCAAACTCGCCATGCGAAACATGGTCAGAAAAGGCGGCACTTCCCTCAAACACTTTGCGCTAACTGCCGTAGGACTGTTATCTGTCCTCGTGGGTTTGGCATATCTTACTCGCTAAGAGAGGAAAACTTGTGCCGCTACAGGTTGAATTATATTTAGAAAATTGCTTTGATGACTCTTCCCCTATTCCTCTCGAAACTTGGGAAAACTGGTTTTGGCAATGGTTAGAAATTCTTGAGGATTACTTGCCAACAGCACCTAGTTATGAAATCAGTTTACGTTTGACAACCGATACAGAAATTCAAACCCTTAATTCCCAATATCGTCAACAAGATAAACCTACAGATGTCTTAGCCTTTGCATCTCTAGAAGCAGATTTACCACAAAGCGAAGAAATGCTGGTTGCCATGCCTTTGTATCTAGGTGATATAATTGTCTCCATAGACACGGCAAAACGTCAGGCACAACAGCAGGAACATAGCTTGTTCACAGAGTTGGCTTGGTTAACGGCTCATGGTTTACTACACCTATTAGGTTGGGATCATCCTGACGAAGAGAGTTTGATAGCAATGTTAAACGAGCAAGTTGTATTACTGAAGAAAATAGGTATTATTATTAACTTAGAGTTGTAGATATATCTTGACAACTGCAAATTTTGGTAATTACCTTATAGTGTGGCTTATTTAAAATAGCCGACAATTACCTCACCTCACAGTTGATCTGGTTTATAAAATAGGTAAATTCTCACTCTTTTACATACCCTATTCTTTTGTATATGTCCCCAAAGGTTTCGTCATCACCAACAAATAATAGCTTACCAACGCTTGTGTCCAAAGATAGGGAACTTTCCTGGCAGATTGCCTCTAATCTATTTGTTAGTTTTAAGTATGCTTGGGCTGGAATTACCTACGCTTTTCAGACTCAAAGGAATTTTCGGATTCATGTGGCTGTATGTGCCTTAGCTATTGGATTAAGTGTATTCTTACAGTTGGAAACAGTGGAAATATCCATAATTGCTGTCACCAGCGGTTTAGTTTTGACCTTAGAGTTAGTGAATACTTCTATTGAGTCAATTGTAGATTTAACGGTCAAACAGTCTTATCATGAGTTGGCAAAAGTCGCTAAAGACTGTGCTGCCGGTGCTGTACTTGTCTCAGCTTTAGTAGCCTTATTAGTTGCTTCTACATTAATATTGCCTCCTTTAGCAACATTAATTCTATCTACTTTCTAAATGGTAGATTGTGAACAGTAGAGACGTTTTCAGGGAACATCTTGGATATTTTTAAATAAAATCAGGTAAAAATTGTGATATTAGTCATTGATAATTACGATAGTTTTACATATAACTTAGTACAATACTTGGGAGAATTAGCAGTAGATTTCCCAGTTGCTAATGACCTGCAAGTGGTACGAAACGATAAGATTACTATAGATGAAATTAGGGCATTAAACCCTGACGCAGTGGTAATTTCCCCAGGTCCTGGTCGTCCAGATGATGCGGGAGTTTCCCTGGGTGCGATCGCCCAATTAGGAGATAAACTACCGATTTTAGGCGTGTGCCTAGGACATCAAAGTATTGGTCAGGTTTTCGGTGGTAAAATTGTCTCCGCCCCAGAATTGATGCACGGAAAAACCTCTCAGGTCTCGCACACAGGCATAGGAATTTTTCAAGGTTTAGAAAATCCTTTCACCGCTACCAGATATCATAGTTTAGTTATTGAACGGGAAACTTGCCCGGAAGTATTGGAAATTACAGCTTGGGTAGAAGATGGCACAATTATGGGCGTGAGACATCGGCAATATCCTCACATTCAAGGAGTCCAATTTCATCCAGAGAGTGTTCTAACTGCTTTGGGTAAGGAATTACTGAGAAATTTTTTGCGAACTTTGTAAAGCGAGTGTTCTTATGAAACGACGACAATTGATAGGCTATGCTGGAGTAGGTTTAGTAACGGCTATAGTTACCAATTTAGGTAATCCAGTTCCAGCAAATGCCCAATCTAGTGGGGTATCAATTCAGTGGTTAGGCCATACTTGCTTTTTATTGATCGGTAATGGTATCAAAATTCTGATCAATCCCTTTAACAATTTGGGCTGTACGGCTAAATATCGTCCTCCAAAAGTTCCATCAGATTTGGTATTAATTAGTAGTCAATTATTAGATGAAGGGGCAATAGATAAAATATTGGGAAATCCCAAGTTAGTTTATCAGCCAGGTGTCTATGAGTTTCGGGGCGTTAAATTTCAGGGAATTACCACAGATCATGATCGTAAGGGTGGAAAACAATTTGGGCAAAATATAGCCTGGAAATTGAACCAAGGCGGAATTAATCTGTTACATTTAGGGGGTGCTGCTGCACCGATTACCTTAGAACAAAAAATTCTCATGGGTCATCCTGATGTATTATTTATTCCTGTTGGCGGCAGTGATAAAGCTTATAATTATCAAGAAGCAAAACAGGCAATTGATATCTTAAATCCTAAGTTAGTTATTCCTACCCATTATCGGACTCAAGCGGCTGAAAGTGGCAAGTGTGACATTACTCCAGTAGATGATTTTCTGAATTTGATGCAGAGTGCGAATATTAATGTCCGCCGCAGTAACAATGATTCTGTATTAGTTAACTCTAAGAGTTTACCAGAAAAAACGGAGGTTCAACTTTTGAGTTATAAGTTTTGATTCCTTAATTCATTGTAGCGACTGTCTTAATTGTCAAGCGATAGTCAAATAAAAAGTTGAAGTCTAGGAAAAATGACCTAATTCTGGTAAGTCAGAAACTAAAGTGGTAGAAATAACTTGACCAATACCAGGAGTAGTTTTGAATAAGTGGGTGGTGGGTGAACACAATAAAACCAATCTGTGTAAAGAAAAGTAAAATTCCCCAAACCCTCTTCACTATTGCCTCTTGCCTTGCCATAAGGACGATTTTCAATGCTAACCTACTTAGATTGACTTTATCAATCCATTGTTGATTATTTGGGTCCATTGGGACGCTGAATAATTGTCTCTACTACCCGTCGTTTTGCTTGTGGGTCAATTCCTACCAAACGCACATATTCACCGCTATATTCAGATAAACAAGATTCTAAAGTAGAAATAGCATCGGAATGGGCATCAATATTAAAAGAACCACAACTTTGCCAAGAACCTGTCCGAAACCGTCGTTCATCAACGTGTTCAATGCTAATTTTACAACCTTGAGATAAAATTTGGTGAACTTGTTCTTGAGTTTCTAAACTTAGATGAGTAGGTTGATTAACCGTAGGTTTGCTAACTGGACTTTCCACAACAGCTAAACTTGCTTGAGAAGCTTTACCGCGATTTAAACGATTATATTCATCTACTAAATGAGAAGTTTCTACCCGTTTTTGTTCACTCACCATAAATTTGCCAGACTCAATTAAATGAGAGAGAGTAAAATCTGGCTTTTTAAATGCTGGTGGACCCTCCAAACTATTAACAACTCGTAAAGAGACATTTTCAAACCCAATTTGATGGATAAAACTACGAATTTGTTCATCATAAATCCGAGAACGTAAAGCACTAAAAAAGTCAATAGATTGATGGGGAAAAGTATCAACTAATTGGGTAATTTCTCGGTCTGAAAGTCCATCAGGTGCAAAAATCCCACCCACAATTCCTATTTTATCATCACGGTTTGGTTCCCAATAAAATTTATCCATTCTCCCATCACGAATTAATGGTGCATAGAGAGTAGAAAAATCATTGCCGGTAACAATAATGGGGACACGACATAAAGGATTGGAATCATAACTTCCCGGTAGCTGCACATCTGTGGGATTATCAGCAATATTCATCAATGTGGCATTTACCAACTGAGTATTTACTGTATATTGAGTTCCTTCGTCAAAACGTCCCGCACCGGCATCTAAATCATTAATCATCAGTACGCACATTTTCCCCCGCACTTTGATTAATTCTGCTGTTTCCCGATAACGTAATCGAATTAACCGTGCAGGATCTCCCGCGTCTGGACTTTCTAATTCTCCTCCAGATATTAAGGTGACTTCGATACCCATTTTTTCAAAGACTAATTCGCATTGAAAAGTTTTTCCCTCACCTTTGCGTCCATGAATACCTAAAATTAGAGGAACGCGAATTCCAGGAATATTTAAGAAGTTTTTGGTGATATGAACTGCAAGTTTATCAAGAAAACTAGGTGCAATGTAGTAACTCATAGAATGTATCCCTGGTTATGTTTTATTTGTTAGTTGTCAGTTGTTGGTTGTTAATTATCTAAGTCACTTTCGAGAACAGAGGCTAAAACTTGTTTTGTGTTAGTTTGAAATTCTGTAACATTGACTCGATTCAAAAACCAAATTGATATCAACATTCCCACAGCTTCTAATAGAAATACCATGCCATAAGCTAAGACTAAATTATCGGGTAAAAACTTGCGTCCTAAATCTAAAACAGTACCACCAATTACCGTAGCAATGCCTCTAGATAAAGACTGGGCAAGTCCCCAAGCACCAATAAATGTACCTGCGGCTTCAGCAATTGTTAAGTCTAACATTAAAGTAACGGCTGCGGTGGTGACAAAACCAGTAGATAAACCAAATAAAACTAAAGTTGATTTGAGGAGAGATGGATTTGCGGAAAATCCCGAAAAACCTATTAATAAAGCGGCAACTGCTACTAAGATACAACCTAACTTTATGGTCTTTTTTTTACCTAAACGGGGAACAATGAAAAAACCTGTGATTCCATAGGAAATTAATATCCCTGTACCGTAAAAAACGTTGAGTTTGGTACTTTCTGCTAAGGGCATTTTAAATACTTGCCCTGCATAGGGTTCTAAAATGGGATCTTGCATAAACAAGCTGATAGTCATCACTAATAAAAATGCGAAAAATAAGCCTGTTTGGGGACTAGCTGTTAAAATTTTCCAAGCACCTTTTAAGGTTATACCATCTTCCCGATTTCCTTTATTGCCACGATTCAAGAAACGGGAATATTTGTTTTCAACCCCTACAGTGGCCACAATTGCTAAACTAAAAACGATGCTGGGAACTATTATAAATAGACGATTAATTGCCGCTTGTAAAGTTTCTAGAGGTGCGTTTGCATCTAATTGTTTTAATAGGCTGGAACTGATGATTGCTCCGACTATAATCCCTACCATTAACATTGACCAAACAATACCCACAACTTGGGAACGGTTGTCTTCTTCGGAAATATCAACTAATAAAGCTGCAAATGCTGTACCACTAGCACAAATTGCTAAACCGTAAATTGCGAACACGAAACCGAGAACCGCTGTCCAACCGATAGTTTGGGTAGTCCATGTCCACTTATCACCAATATTAGCCGCACTTAACTGCCACATTACTTGTACCGCTAAAAATGCAGCGATCGCAAATATTCCTGCTCCTCCCCACACATAAGCCGTGCGATGATAACCTAAGAATGGTTTAGCATCGGACATTTGCCCAAATAAAATCCTGGTCGGTGCGATAAAATAGGGGATGGCTAATACTAAACTACCTATCGTTGCCGGGATTGCGATTTCCTGAATCATGACCCGGTTAAGCACTCCCAGAGTCAAGATAGACATCATACTCAACCCCATTTGAAACAATCCTAGCCGAAACATCGTCAAAATATTGACTTTGGGGATAGAGAAGGATTGAGTTGGGGTGTCCAATGTATCATCCATTGCCATAGTTGCTTTTTTTTCTCGTTTTCTAAATAGTAGCACCCTCCGTATATTTCCAAAATCAAATATGAGTTTCATATGATCTCAATTAAATGGTAAATTTATTTTATAATCATCAGATTTAATTTTCATTAGAATATAATTCTCTCTATGAATAATTCATCAATTACCATTACTCAGTTATTAGATACAGATTTGGGAGAACTCAGGAAAATCAGTCAAAAGATTTGGTATAGCCATTATCCGACAATTCTCAGCCATGCACAAATTGAATATATGCTCAATAAAATGTATGGAATAGGAGTAATTGAAGATGAAATTTATCACCAAGGCATATTTTATGATCAAGTTTTACATAATTCTGAATTAGTTGGTTATTTATCTTATGGTTCAGAAAAGACGAATAATATCAGTTATTTAAAACTACATAAATGTTACTTATTACCATCATTACATGGTTTTGGTTATGGTCAAAAGATGTTATTTCATGTTTGCCAAAAAGCCCAAGCAATGAACCTCAAACAAATAATTCTCAATGTCAATAAAAGGAATCAGAAAGGCATTAAAGCCTATTCCAGATTTGGGTTTAAAATTATTGACAGTCAGATCAAAGATTTTGGAAGTGGATTTGTATTGGATGATTACATCATGGGTTATGATATTTGAATAATTCCATAATTTGTGATTTACTTCATATCAATAAATTATCCAAATTACAAAAAAAAGGGAACAGGGAACAGATAAGAAACTAAAGCAATACAATTGAGGGCGGGGAAACCCCGCCCCTACGGCTTTTGGAATTTAATCATTACATCAGTTTGGCATCACTGAGAATGAGAAATTATTAATTGATTCTAAAGTTTTTCGATTCTCAAGATATCTCCTTGTACGGTTATCAACGCCAGAAATCTCTCCCTATTTCCACCCTAACGAAGAAAAGAAGCGGTAGATTAGAGATAGTGTTACTTCTTCAAAACCGGAGAAGTGATCATAAAAATACAGTTGTCTCCATAAATGTGTTATGAGTAAAAAAATACAAGGACTCTTCAAACCCATATTTAAAACCGTTTTTATCCTTAGCTTAGTGCTAACTTTAGCTTTTAGTCATGCTAATGATGCCTTGGCAGCCCGTAGTGGCGGCAGGATTGGCGGTGGTTCTTTTAGAATGCCTTCTAGCCGCACTTATGCACCTCGGACAAGTATGCCAGGTAATGGCGGCTACTATGCCCCTTATGGTGGTGGTTTTGGATTTCCGTTTCTTTTACCCTTATGGGGTTTCGGCGGTGGTTTTGGCGGGTTGTTTGGGATATTGATCTTTTTTGCAATGGCGAATTTTTTAGTCCAAACCTTTCGCCGTGTCACCAGTGGAGAAACGGAAGAAGTCAGCTATAGCAGCAATCCCTCGGTGTCTGTCACCCGGTTACAAGTTGGTTTATTAGCCCAAGCCAGAGATTTGCAACCCGAACTCAATCGCATTGCGGAAACTGCTGATACCAATAGCCCAGAAGGAAGAACTGAAGTTTTACAAGAGGCTAGTTTGGCCTTATTGCGTCACCCTGAATACTGGGTATATGCAGGTGGGGGAACTCAACAAGCAAAACTAAATTCCGCAGAATCTCAATTTAATCGGTTGTCTTTAGCTGAACGCAGTAAGTTTAGCGAAGAAACTCTCTCTAATGTCAACAACCAACTAAAAGCTGTTTTAAGTAAAGATGCTTTACCAGGTGAAGTGGATAATCCCACCCGCTTGATTAGTGAAGGACCAGGAGAGTATATTATCGTCACCTTATTAGCAGCGACTTTGGGTAAATGTGAAATTCCCGCTATTAATAATGCTGATGATTTGCGTCAAGCCTTACGTCAAATTGGCAGTCTTCCCAGTGAACAACTTTTAGCCATTGAAGTTTTGTGGACTCCCCAATCTGAAGGAGATACACTGACATCAGATGATTTGTTTGCGGAATATCCTGATTTGAAATTGGTTTAATTGGGGATTGGGGCTGAAAACAGTTAGAAGTGACTGGTAATCGAAAATTGCGACATTCGTTTTAAGATGATTTATGTCACAATTGAGGAAACTACCATTTATAATCCTACTGCTGTACAAGCCCTAACCTGTCTTAGGGTTTGTGAGATGCTGTCTAACCGCCTTCTAGACATCCACTTAATTCGATTTGATGAAATTGAGCGATATGTATACATTCTCGCAGGCGATGAAATGGAAATTTTAATCTTCCCTGAAGGAAATTGGAGGTTTAATGATGAAACCTAATTTTGTTCAAATGTCGAGGTCTGATCTGAAAGACTATGTACGTAGACATCCCAGTGATTGGGAAGCTTTGAATGTTCTAGTGAGTCGTCGTACTCCTGATTCAGAAGCTACATGGTATGCGCCAATGGTGACAGCAGAAGGTGTCCCAATAGAAGAAAATGTTCGTTTAGCAGAAGAAGCTATTCAGGAACGAATTACCTTAGATAATCAAAAAAGAGTCTATTAGGAGTCTAATTGAAGCACAGGAGGCAGTTCATAAGGAAATGATGAAATCTGTTGAGTCGAGGGAAGAAAAAAAGAAAATCAATCAATAATCTCAGAATCAATAGCCTTTGATAAGGCTATCCCTACTGAAATATTAACTATTTTGGAAACTTTCCTTCTCGCACTTCCACAGCGTAATCTTGTACAGCTTTGGTAATTGTTTCGCGTAAGTTTGTATAAACCTTGGCGAATGGTGGTTGTTTTTCCGAAAGTCCGAGAATGTCGGAAGTGACTAATACTTGACCATCACAGCTAGAACCTGCACCGATACCGATTGTAGGAATACGGAGTTTTTCTGTAATTTGCAGTGCTAGTTTTGTGGGAATATGTTCTAATACTATCGCAAAAACCCCAGCTTGTTCGAGAGCGATCGCTTCATTGAAAATTCTCTCTCCTGCTTCCTGGGTTTTTCCCTGTTGTCGTAACCCTAATTGATGAATTGATTGAGGTGTTAAACCCACATGACCCATAACGGGAATTCCCGACTGCACCAACCGGGTAATAGTTTCCACCATTGCGGGATAACCACCTTCTAATTTTACCGCTTGCGCCCCCGTTTCCTTCAACACCCTACCGGCGGAGTGCATAGCTTGGGAAATACTTTCTTGATAGGTCAAAAATGGTAAATCCACCACAACTAGAGCGTTTTTGACCCCACGCCGCACAGCTTTAGCATGATGGATCATTTCATCCAAAGTTATTGGTAAAGTAGTTTCATAACCCAGGACAACGGCAAGAGAATCACCAACTAGGATAAAGTCTACACCAGCTAGATCCAAAAGTTGAGCGATCGCATAATCCCAGGCAGTTAACGCAACAATCGCCCGTCCCTGTTGTTTCCATTGAGTTAATTGTTGGGTAGTAACTGCCATAAAGAATTGATCATTGATAATTGTCAATTGTTAATTGTCAACTGATAATTGTCAATTAACTAAGTAGGTGGGCGTTAAAAACTGTCCTTGGGGCAAGGGAACAGGGAACAGGGAACAGGGAACAGGGAACAGGAAATACAGAATTGATACCTACTGAGTCTTATTCAAAAATCAAATAGGAGTCCTAATATTACTTTCTCAAATTCGAGACTATTCTTATATCCTTCTAATTCTTCCTCCTGACTCCTATTTCACATACCGACCAAAACCAAAATGAGGTTGAGCCGTACCCACCGAAGGCATTAACCAAGCTAAACCCTCCGTTGTTCCCACCCATAACTTATTACCAATATCCGGAGCCAAAGTCAAAACTCGACTAGAAGGCAGTCCCGTAACTTGGTCTAATACTGCCCCTGTATATGGATTTAATCGCAGCAAACCATTATTAGTACCCACCCACACACTACCATCCTTGGCAAACCTCACCGATGTCACGTTGCGTCCACGCAAAGGAGTCACAGACCGTAACACAATACCATTTTTGGGGTTAATCACCAACAATTGATTTGGCATACCCGCCCAAATTAACCCCTGGGGACTAATAGCCAAAGTTTGGACAGTTCCCCCCGGTAGATTTTGGATTCTCTTCATCAGTAAAGCACTGGAAGTATTCACCTTAACAATTCCATCCAGCGTCCCCACCCACAACTGACCGTCAGCATCTAAAGTCATCGCATTAACACTGACACCGGGCATATTTTTAACCGTCGTCATAATTAAACCTTGGTCGGGACTAACCAAAGTTAACCCAGCATCAGTTCCCACCCATAAATAGCCGCGTTTGTCAAGTAACAGTGATAATACTCGTTTAGAGGGTAATAATAAATTCTGGGCTGTAATTTGACTGGTTTGGGGGTCTACTCTCGTTAACCCTTGATTATTTCCCACCCACAAACGCCCTACCTTATCTTGGACTAAAGCACTAATCGCAATATTTGGTAAACTCACACGGGAAATAACCCTGCCTGTATTGGGATTAATGCGTGATAATCCACGCCACGAACCTACCCACAGATTACCAGTGAAATCTCCCAATAAGTTACTAATGCGATAATCTACAGGTGTTTCTCCCTGTTGCAATTGTCTCTCATTGGGTAAGGGTTTAATTCGTTCTGGTGGTGGTGCGGCTGGATAGGTGGGGGTAGATTTAGGTTGATTCAGACTGGGATTTTTGTCTGTATTCTCAACCGTTTGGGCTGTAGCTGGTGTCACTGTGCTTGGGAAAGCTATTAATCCCAGCAAAGTGGACATTATTAATAATTTAGTATGCTTGTGAAATAAAGTCACGGTTATATTCCTGCTAATAGAAGTATCCAATTCTTTCCAACATCCGCTTAAAAATCAAAAATTTTGAATTATCCCCAATTCCCAATATCACCACAATTTGATACCCTAGCTTAAACAGTTTCGAGAAAAGTTAAAGCGTGGAAATTCAACTTGGGCGGGGAAAAGTGGCGCGTCGAGCCTATGGAATTGACGAAATTGCTTTAGTCCCTGGTAACAGAACTCTCGATCCGAGTTTAGCTGATACTAAGTGGCAAATCGGCAATATTGAGCGAGAAATTCCCATTATTGCCAGTGCAATGGATGGTGTGGTTGATGTGAAAATGGCTGTTCGCTTGTCCCAATTAGGGGCATTAGGAGTAATTAATTTAGAGGGTATCCAAACTCGCTATGCTGACCCCGAACCGATTTTAGATCGGATTGCCTCCGTCAGCAAAGATGAATTTGTCAGCCTGATGCAAGAACTATATGCTGAACCAATAAAGCCGGAATTAATTGAAAAACGTATTCAGGAAATTAAACAACAAGGCGGTATTGCGGCAGTTAGCGCAACTCCAGCAGGTGCAAGCAAATATGGTGAAATAGTAGCTAAAGCAGGAGCAGATTTATTTTTTATCCAAGCTACAGTAGTTTCTACTGATCACCTATCTCCAGAATCTATTACCCCCCTTGATTTGGCAGAATTTTGCCGTTCTATGCCCATCCCTGTGGCATTAGGAAATTGTGTTACATATCAAGTTGCCTTGGAATTGATGAAAGCTGGGGCATCGGCGGTATTGGTAGGTATTGGACCTGGTGCTGCTTGTACTTCTCGCGGAGTGTTGGGCGTGGGCGTACCTCAAGCTACTGCGATCGCTGATTGTACAGCCGCTAGAGACGATTATTATCGGGAAACCGGGAAATATATCCCCATCATCGCTGACGGTGGTTTAATCACCGGTGGAGACATCTGTAAATGTATCGCCTGTGGTGCAGATGGTGTCATGATTGGTTCTCCCTTTGCCAGAGCCGCTGAAGCCCCTGGGCGCGGTTATCACTGGGGTATGGCAACTCCTAGCCCAGTCTTACCTCGCGGGACCCGCATTCGCGTGGGTACAACTGGAACTCTAGAACAAATACTCAGGGGACCCGCTGGTTTGGATGATGGTACTCATAATCTTTTAGGAGCTTTAAAGACTAGTATGGGAACTTTAGGCGCTAAAAACATTAAGGAAATGCAGCAGGTTGAAGTTGTCATTGCTCCTTCTTTGCTCACCGAAGGCAAGGTTTACCAAAAAGCCCAACAGTTAGGTATGGGTAAATAACTCAAGGGGTCATTGGTCATTGGTCATTGGTCGGGGTTTTCTGCTAATACCTGACAACTGACAACGAACAACTGACAACAACTTTGAGAATGACTGGAAAAATCACATATCTAGCCTACAATAGAGATGGCGGAGACAAAAGTTTCCGTTCACTCCTCACACCACACTCCGCCCGGACTAATGTTCGGGCGGTTCCTTATGTTGAGCATTCATTTTCTAATTTCTTGGAAATATACATCCTTTGCCTTTAAGACGACGTTTTTGCTATGGTAGAATTTTCACCAGGCTCAGAAATATCTCATGTGAGGGTTTTTAGGTATGTCAGCAGCAGCAGAAGTTAAAGATGATACGTTTAAGCAAGAAGTCCTCGACAGCGAAGTTCCCGTATTAGTTGATTTTTGGGCTCCTTGGTGTGGTCCGTGCCGCATGGTAGCTCCTGTTGTCGAAGAAATCGCTGTTCAATACGGAGAACAACTCAAGGTTGTCAAAGTTAACACGGATGAAAATCCTCAGATTGCTAGTCAGTACGGTATTCGCAGTATTCCTACATTAATGATTTTCAAAGGTGGACAAAAAGTAGATATGGTGGTGGGTGCTGTACCTAAAACGACTTTAGCTAACACTTTGGAAAAGTATCTTTAAGCTGAATAGACAATAAACTTAGCTTAAGTTATTCATTTACAAGATCAATTACGGAACGAAAATGGTGCTTCCCCTATCTTTTTTTAATCCCAGAGAAAGCCTAGCGTCAGTACCACTTTCGGACATTTTTGTTCTAATTGTTAGTCAATCAAAGATTAGTTACTGAGAAGCCTATATTGTCATAATTACCATCAATATGGGAAATATCATGTAAAATAACGTCAGTTACTAGTACAGGAAGGCGAAAGTCAAAAAGCAAATGATATTAAGTCTTTTCGGGATTTTTAATTATTGCTAGTTGATTTAGGCTTTACTGTACTAGCAACTTTGGTTAAAATATAATGCCATTGTTGCGGCAGTAAGTATGACTTCTGAAGCGTCCTTTCCTTCATTGGATTCTCTCCAAGCGGATATTGCTGAACTAATAGACCGTTTACCGACACTAAAACATAGGCAATTTATTCAGCAATCACTCACCACAATTTTGCGTCTTGCTGATAGTGATATTGAACGTCTTGACTGGAAAATATTATCTGCCGCCTTAGCAGATATGGAATGTGGTTTCCAGTTGTTTTATAACTACCGCCATGTTCGGAAAATTACTATTTTTGGTTCCGCCCGCCTAGCACCACATACACCAGCATATCAAATGGCAGTTGCATTTAGTCGCGCTGTTTCTGCACTAGGATTTATGATGATGACAGGTGGTGGTGGTGGGATTATGCAAGCTGGTCAAGAAGGTGCTGGTAGGGAAAATTCTTTTGGTTTAAATATTCAGTTACCTTTTGAGCAACAAGCTAATCCAATTATTGAAGGTGATGCTAAACTAATTAATTTTAAATACTTCTTCACTCGCAAGTTATTTCTTCTGAAAGAAAGTGATGCTGTGGCTTTATTTCCTGGTGGCTTTGGCACTCAAGATGAGGCTTTTGAATGTATGACATTGACCCAAACAGGTAAATTTGGTCCAGTTCCTTTGGTGTTAATTGATCAGCCAGGGGGTGATTATTGGCGGTCTTGGAGTCAATATATTGATGAGAAATTGGTAAAAACAGGGCTTGTTAGTCCAGATGATCAGAGTTTGTACACTATTACAGATAATCTTGAAGTTGCTTGTAGTACCATTACTGGATTTTACCGAATTTATCATTCTAGTCGTTATGTTGGTGATCAATTGGTGATTCGCTTAAAAGAAGATTTATCCGATGCTCAAGTGGAATTACTCAATACTCATTTTAGTGATATTTTGCTGAGAGGTGAAATTGTTAAAAGTCAAGCATTACCCCAGGAAGAACAAGATGAAACGTCTAATTTACCTCGGTTAGTTTTAAATTTTAATCAACGAGATTTAGGGCGTTTATATCAAATGATTGGGGTAATTAATCAGGTGGGTGTTCCCACTCCAGAGGAATTGGCACATCCAGAAAGGAAGTAGCCTATACCAATTATTAATTAGCCAAAATATTTTATTCCTAATACATAAAACTTGCACTATGGGAATAATAATTGGTTATTCTCATGTCATAATTCAGAGGGAACAGGGAACAGGAAACAGATAAGAAACTAAAGTTTCAGCTTTTAGAGCTTTAAGTAGGTAGGCAAAAATAAATAGAACTATGTTAAGTAAGTTAACAGATTCTGAAATTGGCTCGTAGTCAGGGCTTTAGCCCTACTTTCAGGTCTAAAGACCTTACTACAAACCTTTAATTATTTACGTTACTCTACTTAATCAAAAAAAGATGTTTTTAAAAGTTGCGTATCCCTAAAAACAATGTCATTATTGCCGTCTCATGTTTACAAACATGAGTTTTTCTGTTCCCTCTGAATTTATTATGACTCAATACTGATAAATATAATCAGGCTCGTATATTGGTATAAGTCGCTAGGAAAAAAGGGAATTAAAAGTTAAAAATAAGTAGGTAGACAAAAATAAATAGAACTGTGTTAAGTAAGTTAACAGATTCTGAAATTGGCTCGTAGTTAGGGCTTTAGCCCTACTTTCAGGTCTAAAGACCTTACTACAAACCTTTAATTATTTACGTTACTCTACTTAGTCTCACAATATAGTTGACGCTTAGGAAATTAAAGAAAACTCTTACCAATTAACGAATAAAGGAATTTGAATATGCTGGAATTATTAGGATCAGGTTTGTTTTCTATGTGGTTAGAAATGGCTAAGGCGCAGATTCAACCGTTAGAAGCCTTGAGTGTCTTGGCTTGGCAAGGTAGTTCTAATTTGATTCTTGTCCCTGATCCAAGCCCAGCAGGTGCTATTACAGTCCACCAATATCTGAGTGAGTTAATTACGTCAAAATTAATTGACAAAGATCTCATCTCTTCTCAGGGGATTTGGTTGCAGTCAGGACCAATGCTGATGGCTAATCATCAAGGTACTATACCTTTACCCGCTGCTTCCTTAACTAAGGTTGCTACTTCATTGGTGGCTTTGAAAGCTTGGGGTCCGAATCACCAATTTGAAACTTTAGTTAGTAGCACTGGACCGTTAGTAAATGGGGTGGTGCAGGGTGATTTAGTGATTACTGGTAGCGGTGATCCTATGTTTGTGGGGGAGGAAGCGATCGCTCTGGGAAATACTCTGAATAAAATGGGGATTAAGCAAGTTAAGGGCAATTTGGTAATTACTGGTAACTTTGCTATGAATTTCCAACGTCATCCCCTACTCGCCGGTCAATTACTCAAACAAGCACTAAATCACCAAACTTGGTCTCGTTCTGTGGTTTTCCAATACTCAGTTATGCCCAAGGGAACACCTAAACCTCAAGTGATTATTGCTGGTAATATTAAGGCGGACTCTCAGCCGAGAGTTGGACAGACTTTACTAATCCGTCATTTTTCCTTACCTTTGCAAAAAATCATTAAGGAAATGAATGTTTTTAGTAATAACGATATTGCGGAAATGTTAGCCGATTCTGTGGGCGGTGCAGATGTAGTTAGCACCACAGCATCCCAACTGGCTAGATTCCCAAAGTCAGAAATTCTCTTGATTAATGGTTCTGGTTTAGGGAAGGAAAATCGAATTTCTCCTAGGGGGGTTTGTGCTATGTTTATGGCATTGCAACGGGAAGCTAGTTTTTATCAGTTAACTTTAGCTGATTTATTTCCTACCTCTGGATTGGATCATAGAGGCACAATCCATTCTCGACATATGCCCAAAGCAACAGTAATGAAAACTGGTACTCTCAATGATGTGAGTGCTTTGGCTGGAGTTGTCCCCACACGCGATCGCGGTTTGGTTTGGTTTACAATTATTAATCGTGGTGGCAGTGTATCAGCTTTTCGGGTTCAACAAGATAAACTTCTCCAAAATTTAGAAAAAGAATTAGAAGTATCTACTGACACTCCCGATCCTGTAACACCTCGATTAGATAATTCTTTACCAAATTTTGGTGCAGCTAATCGCAATCAAGTTTTGTATAAGCAATCGTAGGGGGAAGGAGTCAGGAGTTAGGAGTTAGGAGTTAGGAGTTAGGAGTCGGAAGGAAGAAGGAAGAAAATAAATTTATACCCTGCTCCCCTGCTCCCCCTACCTACCTTCCTGGGGAGTAATTTCTGTAACTACTCTGCTGTTGGCAGAATTACCACCCTTAACAACAATATTTTCTGTTTCTAAATTACCGACGGCTGTTTCCCCTTGAAAAGTTAGTTTTGGTTCAATTTGACGATAAATTATATTTCCTTGAGCTTCTAACAATTTTTTATCTAAATACCAAGTTAGTTGATTTGATTTTAAAGACTGACTGCGTTTTCCAACCGCATTCACATTACCAGTGAGATACACAGTGTTTTCTGGTATTTTCATTTTTCCCTGATTAGCAGTCACAGTCACATTCTCAGCAGATTGGAATATGTGAATAGGAGAATTTGTGGTAATATTTTCTTTATTAATATTCCAGGTGATAGAGTTACTAGTAACTTGCATTGGTGGAGCTATTAACTCTAATTTTGCCTGTGGTTTGAGAGTAGCAATTTGAGTTTTTAAATTAATTTCTGCGGCGTTACCCTGACCACGTGCAGTAATTTTGTTGTCTTTATATCTTTCTATTTGAATAGGGCGATCGCTAAATAATTTCTCCTCCTGAATATGCCACATTAAATGCTCAGTTCGCATTTGTAACTGTGGATCTGTGGATTTAGCAACTACTCCTTGTGAAAATTCTACCCGTTGTTCACGAGTTTTAATCTTGGCTTCTTGAGCTACAGCTTGTAATTGTTTATGACTACCATTTAACTGATTGCGAACAATTAATAAATCTTCTTGAGGTCGCCATTCTAACTCATTACCCTTGAAAACAATCCCATTACGGGGATCGGTAGCGACAATTTTACCTTGAAGAAATAGTTGTTTACCATCTTGCTTAATGTTAGCTTTTTCTGCTTTAATTTGGTAGACAACTTTTCCATCTTGGTAAAGTTCCCCTTCAGGATTTTCCGCCTGACCTACCTGTTTATCTGTAGTATATTTTGCCTCTTTAGCCTTAACTTTCCAAATTGGTCTACCTACCTCATCAAATTGTTCAAAAACAATCCCAAAAAAAGTTACCTTAGTATCATCATCTTTTGGAGATGAAGGATCAGTTTTGGATTGGGTAGGTGATGGATTACCGCAACTCGACAAGCATAAACCTAAACATAATATCAAAGGTAGGTAAAACCAATTAGTTGGTAATGTTAACCCCAAAAATGAATAGAAGCGGGGAGAATGATTTTTAATTCCCCTCTGATGTTTTTCATCTTGTCTTCCATTCTCCCTAGCTTGTGAATATTGCATTATTCTGGAACTTCTAGATGTCTACTACTATCTCTAGGATCGTCTAAAAAGCCCATACTAGACAATGGCCGATATGGATAACTTTGACGGGGGGTTTTTTGGATATCTTCTTTGATGGCTTCTAAATCAATATAGCGATCGCTCACATTAATTAAACTATCACTAGTCATAGAACGCAAACTCACCACCTCTACCCTCACCCCACGATAGCTGACAGAATTGACAGCATAAGCCAAATCGCCGTCACCGCTGACTAAAACTGCGGTATCATAGGAATCGCACAATGCCATCATATCAACAGCTATTTCCACATCTAAGTTAGCTTTTTTAGAACCATCCGGTAATTGCACCAAGTCCTTAGCAATCACCCGATAACCGTTACGACGCATCCACAACAAAAAGCCCTGTTGCTTCTCATTTGTCCGATCCACTCCTGTATAGAAAAAAGCCCGCAATAGTCTTGATCCCCCAGTCAAACGGCACAATAACTTAGTATAATCAATTTCAATTCCTAGTTGGAGCGCCGCATAAAATAAGTTTGAGCCATCAATAAAGATCGCCACCCGACCCCGATTTTCCAAAACCTGTTCTGGGGTAAATATTGAGTCGTTTTCAAAATTGTTCAACATTGTTGTCATACCTTGTGTTGTTATCCCTGTTATGATAGAAAGTTCTAACTATCTACTTGTTAGAGTTGCTTATGATAAGAATTCAGAAGGCAAGAGGCAAGAGTAAAGATCAATATTGTTCTTTGTTTCCTGTTCCCTGTTCCCCGAATTCTTTAGTTTTTCAAGAAATTCGCAGTTCCCGAAATTAATCTTTTATTTTGATGTTTCTATCCGTTTAAAAACTGGTTTTGGTGTTCCCAATATTTGTTGATCGGATAATATTCCCCATGTTGAGTGGGTACAAAAAGGAGCTAAAATTGCACTTTCTTTTTGTTCATTAAAATTAATCCCCCAGCCTAATTGCTGATAAATATCACTACTGATATTAGGAATAATTGGGGAGAGAAGATAAGCTGCTAGTCTGACAGATTCTAGAACCGCATATAGCACCATTTCCACTTCTGACTGTTTACCTTGTTTATATAATGACCAAGGAGCTTGATCATCAATAAATTTATTACTGGCTTGTACCAGAGATAAAACATAGTGACAGGCTTCATTAAAAGCTAATGCTGTGTATGCTTGTTTCACCCTTTCTCCCAACTGTAACCCCATTGCTTTCAAAGGATTTTCAATGGGAATAGCTGATTGGTTAATGGCCGGTACTTGACTAGCACAGTATTTCTTCACCATGTTTAAAGTCCGATTTAACAAATTACCTAAATCATTCGCTAAATCTGCATTCAAAACATTAATGAACCTTATTTCATTAAAATCGCCATCCTTCCCAAATTCGATTTCCTTAAGGAAGTAATAACGAACGGCATCACTACCATAATTTTCCACTAAAGTAATAGGATCAAGGGTGTTACCTAAAGTCTTCCCCATTTTTTGACCATCTTTAGTTAGGAAACCATGTCCAAATACCCTGTCTGGTAAAGGTAAACCTGCGGACATCAACATTGCGGGCCAGTACACAGCATGAAAGCGTAAGATATCTTTACCAATCAAGTGCAGGTTAATCGGCCACCATGCTTGTAAAGCATTAGCTAAGGTTGGTTCTGCATCTGGTTCTAACAATGCTGTTACATAACCCAGCAAAGCATCAAACCATACATACAATGTATGTTGAGAATCCACAGGGACAGGAAAACCCCAATCCAGATTTACCCGGGAAATTGAAAAGTCCTGTAAACCTTGAGCGACAAAATTGAAAACTTCATTCCGTCTGCTGACAGGTTGGATAAAATCTGGGTGGGATTGGTAAAACTCCTCTAACTGGGTTTGATATTTAGACAAGCGAAAGAAATAGTTCTGCTCGTCTCGCCACTCTACTTGTTTGTTAGTATGGATGGGACAGTGTTTGTCTGCAAGTAAATCCCGTTCTTCCCTAAACTCTTCACAGGAAACGCAGTACCAACCTTTTTGTTCTCCTTGGTAAATGTCGCCATTTTCCCAAACTCGCTGAAAAAACTCTTTAACTATCCCTTGGTGACGAGGTGCTGTAGTCCGACTAAAGCGATCATATTGAATGTCGAGTAAATCCCACAGGTTAAGAAAACTGGGAACGATTTCATCACAAAAATCTTGTGGTGGTTTTCCTAAATTTGCTGCTGAACGCTGAATTTTTTGCCCGTGTTCATCCGTACCTGTAATTAGTAGCACTTGATGTCCCTGTAAGCGATTAAATCTGGCGACTACATCCGCTGCTATAGTTGTATAAGCACTGCCAATATGCGGAACATCGTTGACATAGTACAATGGTGTGGTCAGTGCAAAAGTCTTTTCTGTTTTATTCACAAGATTCATGGACTATAAAAGCAAATTATTAATCAGTTTTCTCTATTAATAATCTAGATGATTTAGACAAAACTACGTAATTATATAACATTGCTACTGTTTTTTTCAAACTCCTGGCGATGGATAACAAGTTTATGGACTGAAGAATTGTTTAATTACTTCTATAAATCCACCTGATTTTTAACTAAATCAGAGAAAGTATTTACTAATAATCATGGTAAAACCTGTTTCTTTCCTTAGTAGTTACAGAGAATACACTAACTGAAACTCTAGCGATATAACTAATTGCGTGGATAATTGACCAAACTGTTAGTTTCAATTTTGAATAATTTACTAGGTTGTTGTTGGAGAAGTTCCTAATTTGGTGAGCCTTATTTGAGAATTCTCAATTCGTTAATTATGAAAATAACTATTAAAAATTTACTCAAAGCATTTAGCTAATGTCTAGGGACTGAATGCTGAATCACATACTTATATATGATGAATACAAATTGCGATAAATTCTGTAATTATGGTTTCAGAGTGGATGATTTTTTATCTGGAAAGGTTGATTTTAGACAGATGACAAAAGATAAAAATTTCGTCACAATCTCTATCTGGATAAGGGAAAGGGTACAGTTAAAGATAGAGTAGATGAATAAAAATAAGTAAAATGCCAGCAGTTGATCCTCAACCTTGTTTTTTAACGCCAAATCCAGTACAATCGAATTCTCCCTTATTTGTCTATTTGCCAGGTATGGATGGGACTGGTGAGTTATTGCAATCTCAAATCCCAGAATTAGCCTCTGGTTTAGATATTCGTTGCTTGTCCATACCCAAAAACTGTCTGGCCACTTGGGATGTTTTAGTGAAGAATGTTTTGGACTTGGTTCACGCTGAGTTGGAAAAAAGCTGTCAACGGACAATATATCTATGTGGTGAATCTTTTGGTGGTTGTTTAGCAATACAAGTCGCAATCCAGTCACCGCAGTTATTTAAGCGTATTATCTTAATTAATCCTGCTTCGGCTTTGCAGCAGCAATCTTGGTTTAATTGGATATCCCCGGCTACTCAGTTTGTGCCATCATTTCTATTTAATGTTGGTGCCTTGGGTTTGTTACCGTTTCTAGCATCATTAGAACGGATTTCTCCAAGCGATCGCCATAAACTACTTACAGCTATGCGTTCCCTCCCATCAGAAACCGTAAATTGGCGCTTATCCCTACTGCGAGATTTCCAGATTGATAGCAAAGAGCTACAACAGCTAACACAACCAATTTTACTTATTGGCAGTGGTAGCGATCGCTTATTACCCTCTGTGAGTGAAATCAACAGATTGGCAAATATTTTCCCCAATACCCAGTCGTTCATCCTACCACATAGTGGTCACGCCTGCTTACTAGAGAAAGATGTCAATCTCTATCAAATTCTCAAAGACAATGATTTTTTAGAAGTTAATATTAATGTACCAAAAATTATCAAATCAACGGACAGCCCTATCTTCACCAAGTCTATCTGAAACCTGGTCATATTCAGTATAGGGTCAAGATACAGCAAGTTTTACTCCTGATTCGGTGACTCCTGAATTTTGCTGTGTGTAGCTTGCTTCCGAAAGGGTCTTGCCCTTATAATGTGTGGTTCTACAGAGATATTCTAGGCCTATCTTCATCCTCTCACAGGTAACAGAAAATAGCAGCCTGAAATACCAAGATAGTGTCAGGAGATTATCGGTGAGTTTTCACACTTCCCACTGCATTCTGTAAGATCCGTTTACTCTTCGCAGATGAATGCTCAGTATCCTTAGAGTTTCGCATCGCCTCTTTAACAAGGGTAGCTAGTTCCTCTAACTGATTAATCGCTTCTGCACCCTCTAACTTCATTAACTCTCGATCATCACGCATTTCTGTCCAAGTAATCCCATAATCAGATACTAAAAACCGGATTAAATGATTATCGCCTAAGCTGACCATAAAAGATGCACTGTTCATTTGGTCGCCGCAAGTATAACAAGAAGCTGGATAACCATACCTCTCTAGTACAACTGCTAAAGCTTGCAAATTCATTACCAAATCTTGAACAAATTGTCTATGCTCGTTTGCTAATCTTAAAAACACTTGTCCCTCCAGACACCACAGTCATTTGAGTTTATTTTATATTTTCTTTAGATTTTCTCATGAACTGGTATTGTAGAATAGTTTTTACAATTTTTGGTGTTTCATGAGTTCGTTAGTTAGTTAACTCGTCCAGGTTAGTAGATAACGATTCTTAAAGAAGTATCAACCTATTCAATTTATCAGGTAGTTATCACAGACTTAGTTACTAAAATTCACATTTTGGCTTTCTCGATCTGTCAGAACTATACTTGATAAAATTGAGACCTTATCAGCCTAACTTAAATTCGTTTATAGTCAAGTTCGTTAAACCTATATATGGCACTATTACAGGTGATGTAGAGCCATATTAAGATGATTTATTCAGTCTAACGCTTATTTTCGTTCCTTGTGTTTTTATCTCCATCTTAAATAAGCCTCAGATCATATAACATAGATTGAGATTAACACAAGTGTTGAATATACTTAATTAGGGGTTGCTGAAAAAGTTATCTGTGATAGCGCAGCGTGACGTGAGTCAGGAGTCAGGAGGAAGAATTAGAAGAAGATCAGAATAGTCTTGAATTTGGTCAAGTGATAGGGTTTCGGTAGTTTCAACGCTTATTCCTTGCACTTGTTTCACCTTTTTTACCTTCCAACTCTTGATATATCTCAGTTATAACCCACATTCCGCAGACCCTAATTAATGTATAGTCTTGCATACATTTTGACACCTTCCCTAATACTGCTGTTAGCATTACGAAAGCTGATTTGATTATTTGAAGAACTATAGAAATTCTAAATTTTGCCAAAGCAAATATTGATTGTTTATAAATTTAGGTCATGTTGTCAGAATCAGGGTAACCATGATTAGAGGATTTACAGGATGGTTATTGCAAAATTTATTTAGTCCGTTTTAACGGACTTTCGCTATGAGACTGGGAATTTATTCCCAGGCGGGTAATGATACTTCACGAAGCATCCTATTTTGTCAGAATCAGGATAACCAGGATTAGAGGATTTACAGGATGGTTATTTGATAGTTAATGGCTGTTGTTTTATCGTCCCCCATTATCAACTAACAAAAGGATTTTCAATCTTTAGTCCAGTAATTCCTTTAAAATCACCGACATTTCTTGTTACTAAAAATGCGTCTTGATTTATTGCTGTAGCGGCGATAATTGCATCAGGAAGTTTAATTTTATATTGTCGTTTGATTTGGATTGTCTGATTTTCAATTTCTCGTAACAATGGAACTGTATTAAACTGAGATAGTAAATCTTCAATAGACTGTTCCTCTTCTTTTGATAAGCCGGCAAAACTCAGTAATTCAATACGGATAATTGGTGAAATTAGAATTTCGTGCAAATTCAAAAACTCTTCTGTAAACCATGAATTAACTGTTATATCATCGGCTAAATAGTAAATAAAAATATTGGTATCATAAACATATTTCATTCTTCCCATTCCTGACGCAGAGTATCTAAATGATCTAACATTGCTGCTTTTTTATGCTTTAAAATTCCTTTGGCTTGAATAATTTTTTCATAGTCTTTTTTCCAATGTAATAGCATGGATTCAGGTACATCTACTGTAATTGAATCTTCATCTTGAGATACAAGATAATGTCTTGGTATTTTGATTAATGGCATAGTTTTATGCTCCTGTTTCTCTCAATTCAGATTGTAACATATTGTCTGATAGCGTAGCGTAAGCCATATCAGGATAACCAGAATTATAAGATTTACAGGATAATTAATTGCATTCACAATATTTTTAGCTATTAATACTTTGAGGATGAATAATTGTGATTTCGGTAACATTCCTGAGATTGAGAATTTGCAAATCTAAGAACAATATTGGTATCCAGTAAATATCTTTTCATATTCCTCTCTCATCATAAATATTTTCTCGACGCAGTGCTTCATCTGATAGGGTAATACTACTTTCAGGAAATTGAGATAACCATTCTTGAATTTGAATTTATATACATTGACACAATTAGGACATAAAATTAAGTTCGATTATAGTGATAGTGATCCAACAATCGAAGTTAATTTTCGGCAAGTTTTTGAAAGTCTAAATTTACCTTGTTGGAATTTTTTAAACGCAGAACCGCACAGATTTGAAATTATCGGTGAACGTAATCAAAGTATCACGAAAATAAAAGTAAAAGATGATAAACTTTTAAATGGTCGTCAAGAATGCCTATCTTCAGAAAGTACAATGGTTTTAGAATTTCTGAAAATTTATCTTCAACAATATGAAAAACGGGGCTTAACTTGGACAGATTTAATCCAGGAAGGTAAAATACCTAAAACAGATGAATATATCGTCAATGCAATTCTGTAAATCTTCAAATTCTGTAAATCCTGATTTAGACTATTTGTATTAGACAATACTACTCAATCACAAAGTTGTTTTTCTGGAGGTTGAAACTTTCTCCTATACAAATCTATCTGTAGATTGTTATCAGTAAAAGATGCAGGAAGTTTATCCAGAATTGCATTAACCATTTCTGAAACTGTAGTGCAAGCCCAGAAAGCAGCTTTAGCAGTGCTAACTTTCACTATTATTGATTCCGATATTGATTCCGATGGTGTATCTAGATATATACCTTTGCTGCGAAGATTTTGAAGTAGCTTTCTTCCAAAATATTTGATTTCACCATCCTCTTGTTCTTCAATGATATCTTCAGGTTTAAGATGAACTAAACAATCACGTAACTTGAATAGATCAGCAAAGTTCTGATAAAGTTTATCTCCCTTTTTAAAATCACTATTTAAGGCTTCACTAGCCAGCATAAACTTATGTTGTGTGTTTTTCTTTTTAGAATCTGATTCCTCAATAGCATCAATCAACTTATCTAAAAAAGCTTCAGTTGATCCATCTTGCTTTTCACATTTAGCAAGAGCAGGAATTTCATTAATAAAAGCCTCTAATGCTAGTGCGGAAAAAATTATAGATACTAAAGCATCGTCTTGTGTATGAATTTCAAAACCTTCAGTTGCTTTCAAATAACCATTCTTCGCAATTTTATAGAATCGACTGGAATCTACGAAAAACCCCTGAACTGCTTGCATAATTTTAGTCTGAATGTTATAATTACTATTATTGTGTGTTTTAAAATACTTGTCAATAAATTGTGTATTTAAATTGATAATGATACGTATAGGACTTACGCACTGTACAAATTCACCATGATGTGCATGAACGAAAATCCCTCGTTTCAGGCTTTTGGTGATTAACTTCTGCTCAATAGCGAGCGCTCAAAAATCATCAAAAAATCACGTTAAAATGCCCGAAACCCAT
>NZ_JAQMSE010000126.1:0-9589 GCF_028330045.1 Aphanizomenon sp. CS-733/32 | reverse complement strand
TTTTTTATCCTTAAATCTGGATGTTTATAGACAATCAAGAAATCACATCCTGGACATCCTGATTCTGACAAAATATTATTGTTATCATCCAGAGCCTCCCGTGAACATTCCCCAGCAGAACCAGGGAACGAGGGAAAATCTCACAATCACATCCTGTTAATCCTTAAATCCTGGACATCCTGATTCTGACAAAATCACAATTAACATCACCAAAGAAACTCCCTACAACCGTTTTAATAAAGCCATAGCTTTTTCATAAAGAGCAGTATTCCCTTGAGCCATGAACAATTGCGCTGCTCGTTGCAGGTCTTCTCTGGCTTTTTGTTTGTCACCAAGTTGATAATAAACAATTCCCCGGTTGTAGTAGGCTTGGGCTAAGTTAGGATTAATCTTGATAGCTTGGTTGTAATCATCTATAGCACCTTGCTTATCTCCTAATTCATTACGGACAATTCCCCGGTTGTTGTAGGCTTGGGCATAGTTAGGATTAATCTTGATAGCTTGGGTGTAATCATCTATTGCACCTGGCTTATCTCCTAATTCCTTACGGACAATTCCCCGGTTGTTGTAGGCTTGGGCAAGGTTAGGATTAAACTTGATAGCTTGGGTGTAATCATCTATAGCACCTTGCTTATCTCCTAATTCATCACGGACAAATCCCCGGTTGTAGTAAAATGCTGCACGGGGACTGAGTTCAATGGCTTTATTTATCGCAGCTTCTGCTTCTCTATATCTTTTTAAATCACTTAGAACTACATACTTCTGATTATACAAATTAGGATTATTGGGCTGGAGTTGAATGGCTTGATTTATGGCTGCTAAGGCTTTATCCAGTTGGTTTGATTCTCTATAAGCTACACTTAAATAATTCCAAGCAGGAACAAACTCTGGTTTAAATTTCACTGCTAGTTCTAATGCAGTTATAGCTTCTGAACCTTTTCCACTCCAATATAACGCCAAACCTTTGCCATAATAAGCCAGGTGAATAAACTCTGGTTTTTGCTTAATTGCTGCGTCAAAAGCCTGTATAGCTTCTGGATAACGACGTAAGCGCCACAGTTGATTTCCTCTTGCTAACCATTGACTGGCGGTAGTACTACTTTGAGATACATCTACAGATAAAATCGTTGTTTGAATAGACTTAACTTCTTGTTGATTTAGTTCTGGTGTTGGGGTGGTTTCTATCTTTTGTGCTTGGGTATTCAGTCGGGTAGCTAATGCCAAAAATGTACTCACCGGAATACCCAAACTATTACCTAATTGGATAGTTTCTTGACTACTACTATTATTATTATCAATAGCAGCTTCTCCCTCAGTTCTGCCATGAATACCAATTACCCGCCCTTGGGAATCTAAAACAGGTCCCCCACTCATGCCGCCAAAGGTGATACTACTATAAACTAATTCATATCCTCCTGTTAAAGAAGCTGCACTTTGGGCTGTACTCAAACTGTTATTGTTAAAATCTGATTGGGTAGTTTGGAATAATCCTCTTTCTTTACTATAAATTTGTCCCAATGTAAACCGCCAAGGTGATTTTTCTCCTAACCTGGGATAACCAGCAGTGAACATATATTCATCATCTCTTGGGTTATAATTTGCTAAAGTTGCAACTTGATAATTTTCCTGACTGGTGAATTTAACTACCGCTAAATCTACCCCTTCTTCTAATTTAATCGTGCTGGGTTCTACGGGATATTGTTTACCATCTACTGTGAGGATTTTATAGGTATTTGGCTCACATGGTCCTACTTTATCTGGTGGTTTACAAACTACATGAGCCGCAGTTAAAACGGTGTAAGTATCTCCTTCTTTAGCAATAATAATTCCTGAACCATTAGTACCGCTACTACTATCAATTCTGACGGTAATTTGTTGAGCTTTTGCTTCTAATTCTCCCAACCAACCTGTTAATGGTACTTCTGCTATTGTCTGTTTAATATCTGGTATAGGTAAATTATAAGCGGTGAGAATTTCTGGTTTAACTTGAGCTAACACGGTTTTAATGGGTATTCCCCAACTCAGTTTTCTAAATTCTTGAATTTCTGGATTTGTGGGGCGTTTTCCGTTGGTATAAACATAACCAGAATTGTCTACAGGATAGGAACTAATGCCATTAATTCCCAGGAGATACCCTAGACTACTAATAATTGGACCGCCGCTCATTCCCTGTTCAATATGGCTGGTATAACCAATTTCATATCCGGCTTTTAAACTAGGTTGAGAAATTATTTGTTTTACTGTTCCAGTTCTAAATAACATTTCTCCTTTGCTGCTAGAATAGCCAGCGGCTATAACTGGTGTATCTGTATTAATATCGAAACTAGCAATTTCTTTAGGTAGACAATAATTTTGATTAGATGTAAATTGCAAAACAGCTAAATCTAGTTTACCAAAATCAGTATTAGGCAAAAAATCAGTATTAGGCAAAATTTGGGCTGAATAGATTTGATTGTCAGGTGTTTTAATTTGAACTTTATTAACTCCCAGTAAGACATGAGAGTTGGTAACAACTAAATAAGAATTGCCCTTTTTAGCCAATATTGTTCCTGAACCGCCGTTATTATCACCAATGACTCTGACTGTAATTTGTTTAGCAAGGGTTTGGAGTTTTTGGAGTGAATCATATTCTCCACTTTCGGGGTTATCGGGTTTTATATTACAGGTAGGCGGGGTAATTGTTTGAGCTAAGGAACGGGAAACATTTGCTAATGTCAATGATGGGAAAGATAGGAATAATAAGGAGGAAATAATAGCAATGTTACGGTTCATGTTAGTTGTTGATTAGTAGATGATTTGTAGGGTGCGTTAGCGACAGCGTAACGCACCATTCTTTGAATTTGTTGTTCGATAAATCAAGATAAACAAGGGATTTTAGCCAGATTTAGCCAGATTTAGCCAGATTTTAGCCAGATTTTAGCCAGGGAATAAATTCCTAATAGCTAAAGTCGGTTAAAACCGACTATGGGAATTTATGGGAATTTTGAACTTGTTTCCAGACTGTGGTTGAAAATGGAAGTTTGAGGTTCTGTTTCAAATACAGTCAATGTCAAGAATGGCTATTTTTTAATATTCACAAGTGGGGCATTTTGCAAATATTTACCCACATTCAAATACTTTCTATTTCCTGAATTTTGCCAAAGTGGTTCTGAACTTTTACCCTGGGCTATATTCACAAGTTGCTCTAAAACTAATCCTGGGTCAGTATTATTTTTTAGGGTAAATAATTGATTGTTACCATTACAAGTTTGTTCATTACTTGCCACAGCACAAACCACAGAATAACCCTTATTTTTACCCGTTGTCAAGCGATTTAAACGACCTGCTTCATAGAAATTATGGAATTTTTTAGATACTTCTTGGCAACGTTTTTGGGGAGTCCAGCTACCTTTGGCAAAATACTCGGATTTCCAACCAATAAACCGTACGTGACCTTGACGTTCAGGAACCCAAGCAATGGTAGCGGGAACTTTTTCACCACTGGCTTGATCAAATATTTCTTGACAGAAAAATGTGACTTGATTGGGTTGATTTTCAGAAGCATTATCTTGACTTAAACCAGGATTTATGGTCATGGTTAAGGTCAATGTTGTTAATCCTAAACAGGTGGAAAGTGATTGTAATTTCATGATTTTTGAGTCCTTAGTTAAAAAATTAATGTTGATTGTGAAAATGTAGGTTGGGTAGAGCAACAGCGAAATTCAACACAGTTAGAGGGTGTTTGTTTTTCAAAGTGGTATCCCGTAATTTTCATCACATTTTTACCCCCCTGAGTCCCCCCTTATCAAGGGGGGAAACAAGAAAATCCAGTGAGCAACAGCGAAACCCAACACAGTTAGAACGTTGTTGTTTAAGAATGTTGGGTTTCATTCTTCAACCCAACCTACTCATATTTAGAAATAGCGCGTAAACTATAATTACCAGTTTCCCCCCTTTCGGAAGAATTGGCAACTATTAAATAAATTCCATCTGCTGGTAAAGTAGCGACAATCCTAGCATTAAAATTACCTGCTCCTTTGTCGTCATTTTCAGCAATTTTTTCAATCTCTTTCCCAGCATCAGATTCAATAACTTGAGATAAGGTTAAGAATGGATTAATCTTCTGACTATCCATTTCAATCACAACTGTTTGACCTGCTTTACCTGAAAATATATAACCATTAGGACTGCCATTTAAACTACCATTAATTACTTGACCATCAAGAGAAATGGTTTCTATAGATGGTTCTTTTGATGTAGGGATGGTCGAGATAGGAGAAACTTTTTGTTGTTTGATATCTGCTAGAAAAGATTTGACTTTCTCTCCTGGTTGAGAAAGGTTAATTCCAGTTCCACCAGGTACACCACCCATTGGTATACCATTAACAATAATGGGAGCTAAAGCTACGCTGGTATTAACACCAATAACTCCCCCTTGGCTGTTTAATAATGGTCCGCCAGAATTTCCAGGATTTAAAAATGCGGTATGTTGAATAGTTCCGTCGGGACGAATCCGGCTAATATTACCTTGGGTGCAGGTATCACGGTTATCAGTATCAAGAGGACTACCAATCGCAAATGCTCGATAACCTACCTTTGCTGTTCCAGGACGAGCTAAACTTAGGTATGGTAAGTTCCTGCGGTTTTGGATTTTTAAAGCTGCTAAATCCACTCCACCCCTAGCAAAACCTATCACATCTGCTGGTAATTGCTTACCATCCCGAAACACGACAGTAACAACGCTAGGACTACCATCTACAACATGAGCGTTGGTAATAATTAAGCCATCCTGACTGACCAAAAAACCGCTACCATGTCCATTACCAGTTTTAACTGTGATAACGGCAGCACTCCCTTGAGTACAAACTCGATTTGCTTCTTCCTCAACCGTTAATGCAAAGACGCTATTATTTCTAGTTATACCCATGAGGGTACATATATAAAAAAGCGTCAAAATACCATAGCGGTACGATAGATGCTTCATGTTGGTTTAGATTCCCTGGTAACTTTACACCCAACCTACTGCCGTGTAAACTTAAAGCGTAACATTGCTTGTTACAGCAGTCTAGTGATTAGACGTAAGTAACAAATATTTTGTTTCTATCTGGCAAAATATCCCAATAATCCCCTGAATTTGCTCAACTCCTCAAGGGTGTAAGTAAAACGGCTTGAATAATTCAAAGTTTGTAGTGAGGAATTTATTCCTCATTTGAGGGCTGAAGCCCTTACTACGAAATCATCTCCAGATTTTTTACGTTACTTAATCTACTTTGATTTATTTTCGTCTACTTACTTAAATGACAATTTGAGTATTGGGAATTGGGGTAATTTCACGTCCTGGACAGAACCCCAATTTCAAAACAAAAACAACCTCCAAATTTGGAGGTTGTGAATTTTTATTTTTAAAACAAAACTGATTATTTTAGGGACATAATACAAAGGGAAGCTAGAAAAGCGGCGACAATGTAAAATACAGCCACTACTTGCAATTCTGACCAACCAGTTAATTCTAAATGATGATGTAAAGGTGCCATTTTAAATAAACGTTTACCTTTGCCGTCTGGTCCCTTTGTCGCTTTATAATAGCTAACTTGTGCCATGACAGAGAGGGTTTCTATAAAGAAAATCCCGCTCAGGATAAACAGGGCTACCAAGCTATTTGTTAACAGTGCAACCGCAGCTAAAGCGCCACCCAAGGCTAAAGAACCGGTATCACCCATGAAAACACTAGCCGGGTTGCGGTTATAGGCTAAAAAGCCTAAGCAACTACCACTGACAGCAGCACAAAAAACCATTAAGTCGGGAGAAGTTGGCGCAATAATCACACCTAATGCGAAAATAGCGATCGCTACTGTTCCCGCCGCTAAACCATCAATCCCATCTGTTAAATTAGTAGCATTGCTCTCTGCCACCAGGACAAACCCGGCTACAGGCCAGAACAACGGTCCCAAAGGTAAGGATAAACCCACCCAAGGTAAATGGATATTAGTTATACTAAAGTCACCTTTAAACATCAACCAGACACAGAACACAGCCCCAAAGATCACTTGCAAAGCTAACTTCATCTTCGGAGAAATTCCCTTGTTAGACTTCCGACGCAAAATTTGCCAGTCGTCTATCCAACCAATGAAACCGTAGCTGAGAGTTAAAGCCGAAACCGCCAGGACATTTTCAGAAAAATCCGCCAATATACAAGCAATTACTACCGCTACAGGGATAAAAAATATACCTCCCATAGTTGGTGTTCCTGCCTTTTTGAGATGTGCCTGGGGGCCATCTTCCCGGATAATCTGCCCCGTTTTCAGCCTTTGTAACAGAGGAATCACCCACTGTCCCAGAATTGTCACACCCACAGCAGTGAATAAAAAAGGTAGGGTGAGGGAAATCGGATACCAAGGGGTTCTATGCCCCATGCTATCGAAAATCAAGGCTGTTGCACTCAGTACCAAGGCCAGCAAGGAAGCCAAGCCAATTCCCGAAAAATTCAAACTTTGGTTAGGAGATAATTTAGCGTCCACAAAAAAAATTCCCTTCACTCCACACTTTAAAAAAACCTAAATAAAGCCATAGAGACTGTTTTTAGCTGATAGTTCGCAGTATTTTGGGAACTAGTACAGCACAGCGTCAATAAACTAACCATTCTCAATCGCCAAAAAGCTTGCTTAATATTACTTTTGACTTTTGACTTTTGACTTTTGACTTCCGCCCTGGGGTGCTAGTCATCATCAACAGGTGTATCATCGTCATCATCATAATCAATATCACCAATTCCGTCGTCTGCGCCCAGAAAATCGGATATTACTTCTACATCTTCCCGCGATTCGGTGTCATGGATATCACGGGCTATCAGTCGGCCACTCAGCCGCAGCCAGTCCAACATAGAGGACTCTTGTTTTAAGGGAATAACTGATGCTCGCTGGTTTCGGGGGGCTTCACGGAGGGGAGAATCTAACATATTAACAATCACACACGGGGGTTTATATAACTAGACACTAAGAGTCTATCATACTGACTTGATACGAGTTAATTTATTCCTTCATACAGGTCTTTAACTGCTGAATCCGAATCAAAGAAAATTTTCATTTAATGAGCGAACGGTAGTCAAAAAGGCATTATTCATCAATTGTATGGTTATAGACAAAGAACATTAATATTTTATTAATGCTATTTCATCATGTAAACTCTTGAGGCATTGGGTAATGATAGGCAAATCAACTCTTATTGATCTAATTGTTGGCACTAATCGCGGTTTATTGGCAAGTCAGCCACAACAACAAGCCATTTTAGCAGCGATCGCCAACTTAGAAGACTTTAGTCCCACGCCACGACCATTAGCAGCTAGTAATTTACTAGAAGGTGACTGGCGACTACTATACACCACGAGCAAAGCCTTATTAAACATAGATCGTTTACCCTTTTGTAAACTTGGTCAAATTTACCAATGTATTCGGGTAGAAAGCAACAGTGTTTATAACATAGCTGAGATTTATGGCATTCCTTTATTCGCAGGAGTAGTTAGCGTTGCTGCTAAGTTTGAACCAGTATCCCAACAGCGTGTGCAAGTAAAATTCCAGCGTTCTATAATTGGTTTACAAAGCCTAATTGGCTATACAACACCGGGAAACTTCATCCAACAAATTGAATTAGGCAAAAAATTTACCGCTTTTGATTTTCCCATTCAAGGTGAACAACAACAAGGTTGGCTCGATATTACTTATATAGATAATAATCTCCGTATAGGTAGGGGGAACGAAGGTAGTGTTTTTGTATTAAGTAAGACATAGAACATTTTGCCAGGAGTGTTTGGGAATGAACTTACCCTATTATGGGTAGTTTGTCAAGAAGTCACGAGAAGATTAACAACTCATTACCCATGAAAACCCAGCAATTTGACAAATAACTTAACAAAACCACAAGCAAATACCTTGAGGTTGTAGAGTGAAAACAATCAGCCCTACTTTAACGGCAATTCATACTTCAAAAGGGAAGATCCATCATGGTTCAACGTGGTTCTAAAGTACGTGTTCTCCGCCCTGAGTCCTACTGGTTTCAGGATCTTGGTACAGTGGTTTCTGTTGACAAAAGCGGGATTAAATACCCTGTAATTGTTCGCTTTGACAAAGTTAACTACTCTGATCTCAACACCAACAACTTTGCTGTAGATGAATTAATTGAGGTGGAAGCACCTAAACCCAAAGCCGCAGCCAAATAAATAGTCAAGCATCAAGGGGATTGTTTAATGGAATAATTAGAAAAAGATGTCAAGGTAAAAATCTTGTCTATTTCCTCTGTTTGACCATACCTTTCCCTAAAAATATTATTTGCTTGAATGCCTGAACTGCCTGAAGTTGAAACAGTCCGCCGGGGTTTGAATCAATTAACCCTGAGTCAAGAAGTGACGGGGGGAGATGTGTTGCTACAACGCACCATTGCCTACCCGTTTTCCGTTGATGAATTTATTGATAAAGTTAAAGGGAATACTATTACTACCTGGCATCGTCGTGGTAAATATCTCTTGGCTGAACTTTCCTCACCTTCTCCCAGTTATTTAGGAGTTCACCTCCGCATGACCGGTCAGTTACTTTGGTTAACCCAAGATCAACCTTTACACAAACACACCAGAGTGAGGTTATTTTTTGGGGAAAAGCAAGAATTACGCTTTGTTGACCAGCGCACCTTCGGGCAAATGTGGTATGTTCCTAGTCATGTAGCTGTAGAAAGTATTATTACAGGTTTGGCAAAATTGGCAGTTGACCCCTTTTCCCCAGAGTTCACTGTGGCGTATTTTGCTGATAAATTAAAAAAATCCCGTCGTCCTATTAAAACTGGATTATTAGATCAGTCAATGGTGGCAGGATTAGGTAATATTTATGCAGATGAAGCTTTATTTAAAAGTGGGATTTTACCAACTACTCTCTGTACAGAATTACAACTTCCCCAAATTGAACTTTTACGAACGGCAATTATTCAAGTTTTATCAGCGAGTATTGCGGTAGGTGGAACGACTTTTAGTAATTTCTTGAGTGTGAAAGGCGTTAACGGTAATTATGGCGGTGAAGCCTGGGTTTATAACCGCACTGGCGAACTTTGCAAGGTTTGTGGTCGTGTCATCCAACGAATTAAGTTAGGTGGGCGTTCTAGTCATTTCTGTCCTCAATGTCAAAGTTAGCTTTCCCGACAGAAGCCCCATCCCAAAAATATAGGTTTTCATCAAACTTATACTCTCTGTCGAATCTCCGCGTCTTTAGACGCGGAGAGTGTCAAGTTTTTTATTTAGGGATTGCTAAATAAAGCTAAAACCATTTATTAATAAGTTCAATAAGTTCAGGAGTATGGCTAACGCCACGCTGCGCTATCAGGAGTTCAGGAGAAAGAAGAAAGAAGAAAATTCCTTCCCTGTCACCTGTAACCTGTCACCTGTAACCTGTCACCTGTCACCTGTCACCTGTCACCTCCCCTCACAGACAACTTATTCAGCAACCCCTATTTAGCTTAATCAGCAGAAGCCCCACGTCTCACTCTTAGGAGCGTGGGATGAATGCGCGTGAGTTGAGTTGCGTAGCCCAAATTGTATTTGAGCGTAGCGAAAACAAAGAAGGCTACAGCGACG
>NZ_JAQMSE010000125.1:0-12071 GCF_028330045.1 Aphanizomenon sp. CS-733/32 | reverse complement strand
CCTATTGCCTATTGCCTATTGCCTATTGCCTATTGCCTATTGCCTATTGCCTATTGCCTATTGCCTATTGCCTATTGCCTCTTGTCTCTTGCCTTTTACCTATTCCTTTTCTACCTTGGGGATAATGTCGGGGCGTTCCTTATTTTCCCAACCGGGAGGACGTTTGGAATTGTACCAGGCAATTGAACCAATGGTGACAGCAGCGACAAAACCCACTACATAAACCAAGGTGAAAGCTAGGGGAAAGTGATTTCCGGTATCTGGTACTTGGACTTGGAGCAATAAATAACTCATGACTATATTTGTCTAATGTAGATTACACTTCTTAACAAAGTATAAACTGAGTGAATCACCTACATCTACCCCAGGAAAAATCTTTGTTGTTTCTAGGGAATAGGGAATAGGTAATTGGTCATTGGTCATTGGTGAAAACTACTCTTCTTCCTCCTGAACTCCTGAACTCCTGAACTCCTGAACTCCTGACTCCTGAACTCCTGACTCCTGACTCCTGACTCCTGACTCCTGAATGGGCGCAGGCCCTGCGCCCCTACCTCCTGACTTTAATTATTTCCTGAAGAATCGGGTTTAAGTCTTTCTCTCCAGGAAGGTTGTGATGATGAAGATCCGCCAGAACTGTTGTTTTCAGAAGATGATCTAGAAGGTCTTGATTCTTCACTGTTTCTGCGTCGGGAACTGGATGATTGAGAAGGGGAATCGCTATTGGATTGTTCACTGCGTCGGCGGCGGGAACGAGATGATTGAGAAGAGGAATCGCTATTGGATTGTTCACTGCGACGGCTGCGGCGGCGACGGGTAGAATAAGATGTGTCATTATCATCTTGACTATAGCGTCGTCTCCGTCTTGGCCGATTTTCTTCGGAATTTGAGGAATTGTCCGATTGATTGTATGTTCTTCTGCGTCTGCGTCTAGTTGAGGAATCAGAATTATCGGTGTTATCCTCATCTGATTTTTGATCATTATCATCAACTGACTTATGAACAAATTTTTTCGGTTTGAGAGGTTGGGGTTTGATTGTACCTTTACGATTTTCTAAATTAGGTCGTGGGGGGAACTTTTCTACAGGCATTCCCTCTACGGCTTTTTCCATAAATTCGTGCCAAGCATAAGCCGCACTACCACTATTACCATAGGTGGGGCTGTTGTCATCGTTCCCTAACCACACCCCAGCCACTAATTGAGGAATATAACCAACAAACCATAAATCACGGGATTCATCAGTAGTACCTGTTTTGCCGGCAACTTGTCTATCGTCTAATTGAGCCGCTGCACCGGTGCCATCGGTGACAACATTTCTTAACATCCAAGTCATGATGGCGCTACTGTCAGCATCGAGAACTTGTTTGGGTGTATATTTAGCTGACCAAATCACATCTCCTTCGCGGTTGAGGATGCGCCGAATGCCATGAGCTTCTATATAATTGCCTTGGTTGGCGAATGTACCATAGGCGTTGGTCAGTTCTAGTAAGTTGACTTCGTTAGAACCAAGTGCTAAGGAGTAGTTAGGTTTGAGTTCTGACTTAATTCCCATGTCATGGGCAAGTTTAATGGTGGGTTCAAAACCTATTTCGATTAGGACCTTTACGGCAATTGTATTGATGGATTTGGTGAGCGCGTCTCTGATATTTAACCAACCGGAGAATTTGTCATGGGAGTTTTTCGGCTCATAACCATCTATTGATAAGGGTTCATCTAAATAACTATCATAGGGACTTTTGCCAGTAGCGATCGCTGTAGCATAGACGAAACCCTTAAAGGTTGATCCTGGTTGTCGTTGGGCTTGGGTGACACGATTAAACTGATTTTTACCAAAGTCTTTACCGCCGACCATTGCCTGAATTTCCCCACTCCCAGGCTCTATGGCCACCATAGCCGCTTGTTTAAAGTTTTGCCACCGGCCCTCATTTTTTAATATCTTGGCTACTGCGGCTTCTGCGGCTTTTTGCGAGGTTGGGTTTAAGGTTGTTTCTACTATTAGACCACCACTAGCCAAAACATCAGCGGCAATGTACTTTGGCAATTCCTTTTGCACGTAGGTGGTAAAATAGGGAAAATCAACTTGTAACCGTTTGGGTAAACTGCTATTAACTGTTAATGCTTCCTCAGTCGCCGCTTGTTTTTCGGCTGGTGTAATGATGCCATCTTCGAGCATCCGTTGTAACACCAGATTACGCCGTTCTGTGGCTGTTTTCGGGTTTTTGTCGGGGGCGTAGACGTTAGGTGCAGGAGCTAAACCCGCCAATGTCGCCATTTCTGATAAAGTCAGTTGATCTACGGATTTACTGAAGTATACCCAAGCGGCATCTCCTACGCCATAAGCCCCAGAACCTAAGTATACGAGATTGAGATAACGTTCCAGAATTTGGTCTTTAGTCAATTCTCGCTCTATTTTTTGGGATAGTCGGACTTCTTTGAGTTTACGCCAAAAGGTTTTTTCTTGTTTGAGGAAGAGAATTCGCGCTACTTGTTGGGTGATGGTGCTACCACCTTCTACCACATTTTGCGATCGCAAGTTATTGATAACTGCTCTGGCAATTCCCTGGAGATCAAATCCATTGTGTCGATTAAATCTTCTATCTTCTGAAGCAATAAAAGCTTTCTTTAAAGTATCTGGTATTTGCTCTATTTTCAGTTGCTCTCTTGTCGCTTCTCCCTGCTGTTGTAGCACACTACCATCAGCAGCTTTAATCGTCAGTGTTTGCTCTCGTACTAATGCTCTGAGTGCGGACTGATCTGGTAAATTTTTATCTATTTCTAAGATTGTGTAATGGAAAGCAATGATCCCACTACTAACACCTAATCCTGCCCACAACCAAAAACGACGATAAAAAGGTTTATCGCTGCTGACTATTCTGGTCAAGATTCCAGATGATACCGCTGTCACCTGAGTTATGAACTGCTTTGCATTCACCTGCATTTTCGGTAGTAATTTTTCATTTGTGGACTTGTGATTTTGTTGATGATTACTCAATGGCAATAGCAGTTTCTCCTGTTTGGTTTGAGTCCAATATATTAGTGTTAATATAATATCCCATATAATACCCCATAAAATATTAACTTAATTCAGTGTGAATATATGTTTTCTGCATAGCCATATTATTGGTATTCATATTATTAATGACAATTAATTCATGCAATTATCGCATGAGAAAAGTCTGAGAGTTGGTAACATTATCAATAGATAATCCTTATTGAGAAAAATGCTTCTATCTTTTTTTACCATAAATCGGTACAATCTTTATATGGAAAGTAGTTGGAGCCACCCTTAACTATGAGGGTAAAAATCAAACAACAATTAGGAAGAAAGCCCAGTGGCTAAACATCAGTCTAAACAGCGCTCACAATCACAGGTCTCTAGCACAGAGACAAAAGTTACGGAAAACTCCTTCCCGCAGCAACTGCAAGAACTGCTGAACCAAAGAAAATATCGGCAAGCATTAGAAGAAATCAAGAAAAATCAGCGATTACACCCTAATATTGAATTTACACCCCCAGAATCAGAAATTTGGTTGCTACGGGGTCAGCAAGAATTTCAGAAACAAGATTTTAAACAGGCAGAAAGATCCTTTGCTCGCGCTCTAGAATTTGGTTTGGTGGGAGAAGTTCATTACTGGCAAGCTAAATGTTTACTGGAATTGAAGCAATTAGATGGGGCATTAAAATTACTCAGCAATGCTTTTGAGGCAGGTACTCTACCGAAAAACTACAGCATCTCTTACCTAAAACTCTTGTTCCTCAAAGGAGATACCGCTACAGTTGAGCAATTAATTCAGGAACAATCTAAACGCTTTAGTGCTAATCAACTCCACTGGGTACGAGGTGTTCTGGCACTCAAAAATGGTCAACCAGAAACAGCTTTAACATCTTTTCAGAAAATTAAGCGAGCCGTCACCGATGGAGATTTGCCCATAGCTTGGATTGTTTATACTCAACAAGTCAGTGGTAATTGGGATGCTGCGGCCAGTCTTTTGGGGCTGAAATCACTTTCATATGGTCAACCAAAGTATTTGGAGCATCCAATTTTAGAGCGATTGGCGATTTTTCAACATGGAAGAACAGCACAAAAACCCTTCCAATTTATAAATTCACGAACAACAGTAGATAAAAATAGCCAACAGGCATTAGCGATATTGCGAATGTTGCAACTGATTGACCAAGGTAATCACCATGATGCCGCCCATTTGCTGTTGAAGATGGAGCGACGTTCCCCACACTTTCCAGAACTAGAAAGTCTCCGTCCACCGCTGTTTACCCTAGCCGGACAACAAGCACTGAATCAAGGAGAACCAAGTTGTGCTGAACTATTCTGGCAGCCTTTGTTGACAGAGCAACCCTTTAACCCCCAATTGGCAATCAATCTCTTAGAAGTTTTCGATGCTAATAACCACGATCAAGAACGTTCACGCCTGTTAACACGGTTTTTGAAGTGGTTAGAACAGGAAGCAAAACGAAACCCTCAAGAATGGCCTGCACAAAGATTGAAACCGACCCAAGCACATCTCCACTGCTGGATGGCAGATGCTTACATAGCAATAGATCGTGAGCGGGCTGCTTTGGGATCTGTGCAACAAGCAGAACGAATCTGTCCGACATCACCAGAAGTGCTGGGACGTAAGGGATTAATTGAAGCAGGAGGCGAAAATTATGATGAAGCGATCGCACTCTTGACCCAAGCATTAGAAAATGGATGTCGGTATGAAGAAGTTTATATAATGTTGTTGCACTGTTGGAAAATACTAGATAACAAACAAGCATTCAATGAAGCTCGACGCAAATTTGGTAAGCATTTTGGCGACTTGAATCTTGAACCTGAAGTAGAAACATTGCCTTGGGTAGATGCGCTCTCTACGTTAAGTTATCCCTTATTTAGCCGTTTTGTGAAGACAGAAGATCCCACAAATCCGCCTATCCGTGCCTGTCAAATATTCGTGAATGCAGTCCAAAGTCCGCCCAATTCCGGTGGTCGGGTTTCGTTGGACCAAAAAGCCGCAGTCGCAGCATGGGACAATCTCCTTTCAAGATTAGCAGATCAAGAACAAATTTCCGTATTGCAAGCGATCGCCCTTTCGATTCAACTCTTTGCCAAACGGGAAAAAGGCATCGCTGCTTTACTAAATCAGTATCAGCAAAAGTTAATCAACCTATCCATAGAATACCCAGAAGCTAGAGTTGCCAAGTTAGTTATCTTAGCCGTTAAAGAAAATAGTCCCAAAAAACTAGAACTTCCCGTGCGTTCTTACCTCGACACCATGCCCCAACCGGGCAACGCTCTGGCAAATATTCAACTTCAATCCCGCCGTTTTGGCGAAATTACAACCCTTGTACCGTTCCTAGATGAAGCACTCCGTCGAGAACCACAAAACCCTTTATTGCTATTAGCTAGAGCCACTACCTACCACGTTGATCACCCAAATTATGAACAATTAAAACAACAGGGATTTGAATTAGCCCGTCGCCTACAAGATGCCAAAGCCTTACAAGCATTTCGAGAAGAACAGGCATTTATTAATGATAGAGAAACTCAGAGCGCCATGCCAGATCCAGATGAATTTGACAATCTCGATATGTCAGATATGAGTGATTTATTAGAAGGGATGATTAAAAAATTATTTGGTAGTCAAATGTCTCCAGCGGAGTTTGAACGGATGCTTCCAGAACTCAAAAAAATGATGTTAAATAATATGCCTGATTTCTCAGATGATGAAGATGAAGATGACGAAGACGAAGAATATGGAATAGATTTAGACTTTATCTTTAGAAATTCATCTCCATCTAAAAAACGCAAGGGTAGAAAAAAAGTGGGTTTTCAGGAATTGCTTTAAAAGTCAGATAAGTAGGTGAACACAATAAAACCAAACTGTGTACATAAACGTAAAATCGCCCAAACCCTCTTCACTCTTGCCTTTTGCCTTGCCATAACAACAATTTTCAACGCCAACCTACTTATCAAGAGTAATGAACCGCAGATAAACACAGATAAAGACTGATAGTTTAATTGATGTCATCTTAATTGGAAATTATTTATGGCTGATCACTACGAACGTTTAGGAATTTCACCAGGAGCAACCAGCACCCAAATTAAAGCGGCTTATCATGCCAAATTACGTGAATTCCCCGCGCATACTTATCCAGAAGAGTTTAAGGCAATTCGAGGAGCTTACGAGGCACTTCGCAAAGGAGAGACAAGTCAATCGGAGGAGTTCTTGAAATTGCGTCCCCTAGAAGCAGAATTGAATCCAGAAATATTAAAACAGTTGCGAGAAAAAGCCCTGGCGCAACTAGAAGTTAGCTTAGATGATCTAATTCGTGCGACATTTTAAATAATTCGTAATTTGTCATTCAAAGAATGTACAAAGCCAACAAATAACAACTGACCACTGACAACTGACTAATAACAAATGACAACTGACAAAGAAGCTTTATTTGCCAATTTTCTAGATTATTTACAATCAGAACAAGCACCTCCTGAATATTTAGGCGAACCACCATCATCTGCTCATGCTTTTGATCCCTATCAAATGGTGTCTGAATGGACTGCTTTGCGCCATGAAGTTAAGCAACAGGGTAAATTATTGCATTCTAGCCAAGATGCTCTGGTACAAGCATTGGCGGTAATTCGGACAGAGCAAGAACAGATGCCAATGCGTTTGGCAGAAAGTCAAAAACAGGCATCGGGAAAATTTGAGCGACAGCAGGAGAAACTGCTCAAAGATTTGCTGGGTGTTGTGGATGCCTTAGATCAGGCTTGTACTTACTGGCAAGAGGAATTAGAAACATTATCAACTACCTCAAATTCAAAACCATTAATACAAAAAGGCTTCTGGGCAAAGCTATTAGATTGGATTAATGGTAATTATACTGAATATAGTGAGCCAAAGAAAATACTAATACCAGAATCATTAACGGAAATTTTCACCAGCAATCAGCAGGGAGTGGAGTTAATTAGGCGATCGCTTTTAGAAATCCTCAAACAACGCCGTGTTGTTCCCATTGTCGCCCAGGGCAAACCTTTTGACTCCCAGACAATGTATGCTGTGGGACGTGAATCAAGGGCAGATATCACAGAAAATACGGTAATACAGGAAGTAGTCCGGGGTTATTTATGGGGCGATAAAGTCTTGAGAGAAGCACAGGTGATTGTAGCGACACAAAAATAGATGAGTAACTTATTCAGCGCGGAATCATAGTTGGAAGATGTCCGCTGAATCTCTTTATTTCGGTAAAATATACGAATGCAACTAATGATTGTGAAGACCCATGAATTACCGAGACATCATTACAATTGAGCCTGAGAAACGCGGTGGTAAACCCTGTGTACGTGGTTTGCGAATTACGTGAAGTGCTTGAATATCTGGCTTCTGAGATGACTGAAGCGGAAATTCTTGAGGATTTTCCTGATCTGACGCGAGAGGATTTAATGTTCCGAGTTTAATAACCGAAGATTGGACGGTGTAGCATAGAATGGATTTCTTCAGGATGCCCGAACTCACGACTCACAATAATAGCGATCGCCTAAAAATCACGAATCACAGGAATAGCGATTCCTAGGTCGCGCAACGCTTACGCCCGCAGCAAATATTTAACAGATAGATAATTGAAGCGATTCCTAGGTCGCGCAACGCTTACGCCTAAAAATCACGACTCACAGTAATTGTGATCGCATACCGCAAAGCCTTTAGATGATAGATGATTTAGGCGATCGCACTTTATCAGAGAAAGTGATCAAAGTGATCGCAGTAACTCGACAATTAGGCAAAAACAGAGTTATAATTACCCTACAAGATCGGTGATAGAACTTGAGTCGGCACGCAGTAACCCACAATGAGGTTATCATTTCCCCCAGTTGGGTTGCGTTCTTTAACCCAACCTACAAGATCAGTGATCGCACTAAAATAAGTCTTTCTTATCACACAAAAGTTAGGAGAGCTAGAAATTTATGAATAGTTTATCAGGCATCTTCGGCAGGGATGATCGTATGATTGATCACTCATCAAATAAAGAAAATATCTGGAAGCAAAATTTTGAACATAACCTAAAAAGCTATTTTGATAAAATTCCTCAATTAAGTGCGATCGCCTTTAGAAGATAGATTGTTGGTGCGATCGCCTATAAAACAGGGCTTACAATACTAGCGATCAGGGGGTAAGGTTAGGTTGAGGCGATCGCAATCAAGCCTTATAGTGACAAGTGAGTTATTATTATATTGATTGCTTTAGGTAATTGATTATGAAATGGGAAGAAGTTTGTGAGAATAAACAGCTACAAGATTTACCCTTCAAAATTGAATTAAATAAGTGGGGGCAAATCGTAATGAGTCCAGTCAAAATCAAACATTCTTTTCACCAAGGAAGACTCCAACGTTTATTGGAGTCTTTGTTGAGTAATGGGGAAGTGATGCCAGAATGTGCGATCGATACAACAGACGGCGTTAAAGTTGCCGATGTTGTCTGGTGTTCTGCGGAAAGATTTGACAAAATCCAAGATGAAGTATCAGCATCTATTGCTCCAGAAATTTGTATAGAAGTTAAATCTATTGGGAATACTTTGGGTGAAATGGAATTCAAGAAAAAGTTGTATTTTGAAGCCCAAGCCCTTGAGGTATGGCTATGTAATGAAAAAGGTAAAATAAGATTTTATAATGAGCAAGGGGAATTAGAGCAATCTTTGTTAGTTCCTGATTTTCCGAAGCAAATTAAACGATAATTATATTTATTGTGTTTGATGGGATAGGATTGAGGCGATCACTACTTGTAGAGATTGATGTTCGTCTTTACGAAACGGATTGTTGACGCGATCGCCTAGAAATCACAACTTACATTAATAGCGATTCCTAGGTCGCGCTTCGCTATCGCCCTATGAGGCAACTACTTGAGAACTATTTAACTTTGAATTTTTTGAGCTATAGTATTGTCATACAGAGTTATGACAAGCAAAAATATGAGGGTTAATGCAAGGCTCGATAGCGATCGCGCTAATAAGTTTAATTATATTCGCCAGCGGACAAATCAAGGTGCATCTGACATTATGAAAGTGGCGATCGATCTTTATTATGAAAAATTATATCAAGAATCCCCTGTAAAGCCCTTGCAACTTCTTAGAGAATCAGGGCTGATTGGTTGTGCTGAAGGGGACTCTGATTTGTCGGTTAATTACAAGCAATATCTCACTGAAAGTCTTAACGAAAAATATGGTCATCGTTGATTCTGGCCTTTGGATAGCATTAATCAATCGCCGTGATGATTATCATGTTCTCGCTCAAGAAGTTCTAGATAAGATTGATGAGCCTCTGGTGACAACATGGTGTGTGATTACGGAAGCTTGTCATATTCTCTTGAAACGTACAGGCACAAATGCTCAACAGACGTTTATTCATAGCTTAGAAATTGGTGCTTTTGAGGTTTTTGATCTCAAGGTTCAAGATGGAAAAAGAATCAGTGAATTGATGAATCAATATAGTTCTCTGCCAATGGATTTAGCGGACGCTTCATTGATTATTTTTGCCGAATATTTGGGGCATGGGCGGATTCTATCTGTTGATTTTCGGGACTTTAATACTTACCGCTGGAAGAATCGTCATCCTTTTGAGAATTTGATGTCTATTAACTGAAGTAATGCTATAAATTGGCGATTCCTAGGTCGCGCTAGTTCCCTCCGGGACGGAATGCGTTCGCTATCGCTAACTAATCAATTCCCTTAGAACGCCAAAGTTCTAAACAATTCGCTGACTGCAACCTTGAAGTTTAAAATTATATCTTCTCCATCTAAAATATCATCACCTCGCAATAGGAGATCGGGCTGAGGGCTATGGTAAACCAGCACATATCTTTCATCAGGATGGATTACCCACAGCAGTCTAGTTCCACTTTCAAAATATTCTTCAATCTTGTTGTGAATTTCGTCAAAAGTGTTGCCTGGAGAGATAATCTCAACAACTAGATCGGGCGCACCATCAAAAAAGCCTTTAGGTAATCGTTTTAGCCCAATCAATCGCTCTTTACTAACAAAAGAAATATCGGGCGACCGCTTATTATCTCTCTTCATTTTAAATGCTGTACTAGAGTCGCAAGTAACGCCAAGATTATGCTGCCTTACAAATATCTCGATTAGCCCACCGAGGAATATGCCAATATTCCCATGCTCCATGCCTGAACTTCCCAAGTTTATCAACTCTCCATCTACAATTTCGTAACGATTGCCATCATCAGCTAAAGCCATAAAGTCTTCATCAGTCCAAACTTTATCCTTTATTCTTTCTAAGATAACTGTCATATTTATTCAAGTCCTTGTAATTTTTAGACAAAGCGATTCGTTTACATGACTGGCTGAGTGATTTCTTTATTTAATACTAACCCAAATATAAATCCAATTTCATCCCCACAACAAGCGATTCCTAGGTCGCGCTAGTTCTGATGCGCTAATCCCAAGCTCTTTTAGTTCATCGGATAAGATTTCGCCAGCGTGAATTGCAGGTCGTACCATAGTTGTTTTTTCCCTTAGTAATAATCAACAATTTCGATATTAAATGGCCGATTTTCTGTTTCTTAGGCAAGTGTTATGTATTACGTCAAGCATAACATTTATATCGCAATTTCGCAAAAAATCAACCAGCGATCGCATACCGCAAACCCTTCAATAGATAGACAATTGAGGCGATCGCCCAAAAATCACAACTCACAGGAATAGCGATCGCCACATCATCGAATTTATAAACTATCTTTTTTCCTACTTCGCTTTTTCTTCTCGACTTTGAACAGTGGCGCACTTAGGGCTTCATAGAGACTAAATAAATACTCAATGCGATTTAGTTCGCTAACGAAGGGCTGGGGACGATAGCAAAGGTCTACGGCTTTGTCTAGGGCTTTATGTGCTTTTACCAAGTCGGGCGGCATGGTGAGAGGATCATAAAGATCAGCGAGACTGCTATCGGGATATTTTGCTCTTGTGTCTAATACAGTTTGCGCGGCGGTTTCGACTTTTTGCTTTTGTTTGTCGCTGACATTTTCAGGGAATGGATAGTTATTGTAAACGATTGTATTGGAATAACGATAATCGCTTTTTAATCTTCCACAAACGTACTTAACCCAAGTCATGTGCATTTCTGATGTGAGAATGCCAAAAATATAAAGATTGGCGTTAGGAACACAACTACAGCTATTTGCAACAATATTATTTTTGTTAAACAAACCGATTGGAATGTATTTCCTATTTTCAGAAGAGTGAAGTGGAAGAATTATATAATCGTTATTAGGTTGTCTAATTTCAGTAAAAAGAGTTGGAAACTGCGCCCATTGAACTGTTGAATTTTTAGTGCTTGCTAAACGAAATTTTTTAACAGCTTCTACTTTCTTGGTTAATAGAGGCAAGCTTTTAAATTCATTAGGTTGTATATCTTTTAGCCAAAAACACCAACGTTTTTTATTATTTAAAAACTCATCTGCTGATATAAAAGGTTTAGAAGGATTGCGACTCTGACTTTTCCGAAGCCTCATTTTCCCATTCCTTAGAAAAGGCGATCGCTCTTTGCTTAATTTCATTCCAACTTAGAGGCATATCTGCAAATGTCAAGGCATAATTTTAGACAATCTTTATCATATCATTCAGTTCCTAAAATTACTTATAATTGACCTAGCCTTGCTAACATATCTTACTGTTGCTGATTTACATATTCTATCAGATTAGCAGTAGAACCAGGAGATAAAACATCACTAACTAAGACATTAGCATCCAAAACATAGCGATTAAGCATCACTGTTAAGTATCTCGTTTAACAGTTCTAAGGTTAGTCCATTTGCCTGAGCTTCTGCCCCTAAATCCGCAGATATATTTTTTAAACGAAGATTTTTCATCTTTACCAAATCCTCATAATCATTAGACATCTCCAGAAATTAAATATGCGTATCCTAGGACCCTTGTAAGTAGGTAGACAAAAATAAATAGAACTATGTTAAGTAAGTTAACAGATTCTGAAATTGGCTCGTAGTTAGGGCTTTAGCCCTACTTTCAGGTCTAAAGACCTTACTACAAACCTTTAATTATTTACGTTACTCTACTT
>NZ_JAQMSE010000124.1:0-11009 GCF_028330045.1 Aphanizomenon sp. CS-733/32 | reverse complement strand
TACTACACAAACAAAGTCCACCTGCGTGGACTAACGAAAAATCAAGGCTTTTGAACCCACGAAGGTGGGTTTCGTCTGTGTAGCTGCGACTTCTAGTCGCCCTTGCAAGTAATAAATTAGACTTTTCAAACACCCTCTTAAACCACTGGCAATTATACTAGCAAGAATTATTCCACCTCTAGCGGTATTTTGATTAGTTTGATGAGAATTTTGTACGTCATTACCTAGACTTACAGCAATTGTATTTTCAGGTGATAAAGGAGATGGTGCTGCAATAACCGTAGGTGTTGGGACAAAAGCAGGTGCAACGGGATTCGAGAGAGTTTGTAAAGCTGTCAACATCTCTCTAGCAGAAGTGAAGCGTTCTTTAGGATGATACGCTATAGCTTTATCTAAAATATCTCCAAAATTAACATTCAAATGGGGGGCAAAATGTCGCCATAAAATATTCCCTAGATTTGGTTCTGTGGGTAATTCTTGAGGTATTTTACCTGTTAATAAATAAATCGCTGTTAATCCTAAACTATACAAATCACTAGAATAAACAGGTCTACCAGATGCTTGTTCACTTGGCATAAATCCAGGTGTACCAATTACAATTGAACTAGTGGGATTGCCTTGTGAATTAACTACTGTTCCCATTAATTCGCGGACAGCACCAAAATCAATTAGCACTGGTTTTCGATCATGATGACGCAAAATTATATTATCGGGTTTAATATCACGGTGAATAATACGTTTTGAATGAACATATTCCAAAACTGGTAACAAAGATAGTAATATTTCTCTAACAGCATTCTCCGTAAGTATTCCATGCTGTTGAATTTTCTCTGTGACGGTATCACCTTCTATTAATTCCTGAACTAAATAAAATTGATCATTAAATTGAAAATAAGCATATAAACTAGGAATTTGATTAGATGTAGAACCAAGTTCCTCTAAAATTGCTGCTTCTCGTTGGAAGCGTTCTTGCACTAATTGATAAATTTGGGTATTATTTTGAATCGGTTTTAGCTGCTTTATTACACAACGACGTTGGGATGGCATTTGGGTATCTTCAGCTAAGTAAGTTTCGCCAAATCCACCACTCCCCAAAGTTTTAATGATTCGATAGCGGTTGTTTAATAACATCTTCGCTGATTTAGATTTTAGGTACAAAATCTCAATTGAAACCTATACACAAAGCCAGGTTTACTCCTGAATTCTGCTGTAACCGATTTCTGAATATTTATTAATCATTTTTTTCACATTTAATAAATGTTCTGTAACAATTTCAGGGACTTCGGTATTGGTTTCAATAATTAAGTCACCAATCGTATTACTAGCTATTTCATTAATAGCATCAATCAAGAGATTGGGCATAGTAATATTAGCTTCAGCAATTTCTTTAATAGTAGCTTTGGGGTTATCTTGTTCCAGTATAGCTTTCAAAACCTGAATTTTATGACTGGGGAGATAGTTGAAAAAATTATTCCATTCCGTTGGTAAATCTTCTGTGTGATCATGTTTCCTATTTATGGGATCTAATGGTTCTAGTAATTCATCAAAAGGAAATAAATCTAAATTATTTTCTTCATTATCGGGCAATGTTGAGGGATTGATTGTTTCCACTTGTTGAAGTAATTCCCAAACTTGATTTTGTAATAAATCCCGTTCATCTTGTAAGACAGAAATTTGATTTTGCAGTTGATTAACTTCCGTTTTTTGTTCTAATGTCTTATTCTGTAATGATTGGAGCGTATTTTCCAGATTATTTCTAGTTATACCTGTTTCCACTAGTAGATTATTTTGTTTAGTAATTTCCAGTTCTTGATTTTGAATTTCTATTCGTAGTTCATAAAGCTTTTCTTCCAGTTGTGGTTTAAGTCTTTCTAACAAAATTACATCATTTTCTAATTCTTTTTTCTGCTGTTTAATTGTTTCCAGTTGAGGTTGAATTTGATTGATTTCAGCACGAGAGGCATGACAATTTAGCTCTAATTTTCGCTTTTCTGTAATCAAATTATTACAACTATTATTTAGCTCTATATTACTATTCTCTAAATGGGTAAATTCATTTTTAAGATTATAAGTTTCGGCTTCAATTTGCTTTTTTTGGGCAGCTAATGTGCCGATATCTCGATGCAAACTATCTCTTTGACTACGACAATCTCCAATTTGGTTTTCTAACTGCTGAGTTTCTGCATACAATAAATTTCTATATTCTTCTAATTGGTGTATTTCTTTGAGAATACGCGATTTTAACCCTTCTATATCTCGAATCCGTCTTTGGAGAGAACCAATCATCCTTAAGTCATCATGTCTTCGCCGTTTATCAACGAGAAATGCGGCTACATAAGTAGCTAATACCGTAATTATTCCCGTAAAAAATGCTCTAGCAATATCCCAATTAGGAACAAGACTTAAACCAAAACTGACACTAAAAGCGGTTATTCCTAGTACGACTCGATGACTAACTATAGTTGGTTGCATCTTACTAGGTTTTATGGTAGCCAAGTTGTTAGAATTATTAGTAATTAACGTCATTATTCCTCACATTTTCACCAAATACAGCTAAATCTGCCTTTAAAAAGTCAATAAACTGCCTTGCGGTTCTGCCAGAACGACCATTATGACGGGTTGCCCATTGTAAAGCTTTGTATTCTAAATCTTCGGGAGAAATATTGATATTTGCTGCTAGGTGCTGGACTATTTGTAAATAGGTTTTTTGATCTGCGGCTGCAAAAGTTAATGTTAGACCAAAGCGATCGCTAAAAGACAACTTTTCTTGCATTGTATCCCAACCATGAACTTCATTGTTATCCTTGGGGGCTGGTCTATCAGTAAAATATTCCCGGATTAAATGGCGACGGTTAGACGTAGCATATACAACTACATTTTCCGGTCTGGCAGTTATATTTCCCTCTAAAACCACTTTCATTGCTTTAAAACTATTATCATCTTCTTCAAAGGAAAGATCATCTACAAAAATAATAAATTTCTGAGGAACACCTCGCAACAATTCGACAATTTTTGGTAAATCTGGCAATTCTGACTTAGATACTTCTATTAAGCGCAAGTTTCGATGACTATATTCATTCAATAAAGATTTAACTAAAGAAGACTTACCTGAACCACGACTACCATACAGTAATACGTGCAATGCAGTTTCGCCTGACAATAAAAACTCTGTGTTTTTGACTAAAGCGTCTTTTTGCCACTCGTAACCCACCAATGTAGACAGTTTCACCCCATCAGGACAATTAATACCAACTAACTGCCCGCTTTGCCAACGGAAAGCCCTATATTTGGCAAATAAACCAGTTCCATATTGCTGATAATAAGCGGCTAAATCCGCCACCGCATCACCCCAATTTACCAATAGGGGAAGAGATACCATTAAACCCGTTTCTCCTGCTAGGGTTTCCGGTTCTCGATACCAAACCACAGGAGAAATCGGTAAATGCGTCGCTATTTGTACCCACTCGCTCAAAACCGCACTATTACATTCATAGAAACTTTGTAATATTTGCAAATCATGTTGTACAGCCACTACTAAAGCCGAGGGTAATTGTCTAAACTCTTCTCGTTGTGCCAATTTGCTAAAAGGATTATCCGCAGTCAGAATTTGCTGAATCAGATATTCCTCCCAGGTTTGATGACTATTGGCTAAAGCTTGGAAATAACTACCGTAAGCCTGGAGGCAATCTCGCCCATCTGCATCAGTATAACGGATGGTTTGTAATAAATTCAGAAACGCTCTGCCTACGTCGCTGTCTAGGACAGATTGGTACAGTAAAAGAGAGGCAGCTTGGCGTTGTAAAAGTTGAACCGCTGTATAAGATATAGTATTTGCCGTCAGCATTGGTAGATGATCCATCAATCAACTGGTTAAAAGGGAACAGGGAACAGGGAACAGAAAAATCAATTGTTGTAATTAATTGTGTCCCATTACTTATGTCTAATTTAATATTATTCTTGCCTCCCTCCAATTCTTCCTCCTGAACTCCTGAATGGGCGCAGGCCCTGCGCCCCTACCTCCTGATAGCGTAGCGTGGCGTTAGCCATACTCCTGATAGCGAAGCGTGCGCTCCTACCTCCTGGACTCCTGACTCTTGTACCTACAGGAATACAAGTATAGCCATTTATATATTATACTAGAGGGGATTGGGGACAAAAGTAAACTAATACTGATTATCAGGGTAAATTGCTAACATATATACAGGAAACATGGATCACTGACAAATGTAAGTAACCGTTGTTTTCACTGGATATGTACCAGCAACTATTTTGGCAACAGTAATGTTTGATTCAAGGTGCAAAGCTCTACTACAGATATTGTAAAGATTTTATAGTTTCTTCCGTAGACTTGAAAGTAGAAAAATAGCTAATATTGCCATTTTGGCAGGTCTTTCTGACACAAATGGGATATTAGTAGATAGTAGCAATGGTTCGTAAATTTTTTACCATTAACTTCAGAACTGCTACAGCCACCTCAATATTGACTGCGGTAATTCTTTAGCCATTTAAATAACTAGGAAATAATTCATGTTATTATCACTGTCTTCTCAAAATGTTATCCAGTATCTGCTCAAGGCAGGGCTGTGTAGCGCGGAAGATGGCGCTGCATATAAATCTGTATTGCCAGAAAATAGCAAGAAAAATGGGAATTTACTGGTAATCCTGGCAGATAATCGCCAACTGTTAATTAAACAAGAACGTCACATTAATAATGATCAAAATTGCCATGAACTCTTTAATGAATGGCTATTTCACCAACTATTACAGAAATTTCCAGTGATTGGTAATATTGGGGCGATCGCATCATCATTGTTACATTTTGATGAAGAGAATTCTATTCTGGTGCGGAGCTACTTCAGCGAATATGTGGAGTTAGGAAAATTTTATCAACAGAGTAGTATGTTCCCCACAGCGATCGCCAGCGCGATTGGTACTGCGTTAGCAGGATTACACCGAGCCACGTTCAATAAACGTGAGTATCGTGATTTTATGTCCGCTGCCCCCGCAGGACAGTTTCGCTATAATTTTTACAATCCTGCCCAAGGTATACCCTCAATAAATCCAGACACATTTGGGACAATTCCCACGGAAGCACTGCGATTTCATCTTCTGTATCAGCGTTATGAAAGTTTAGAATCGGCGATCGCTGACTTAGCTTATGATTGGAAACCATCTTGTTTAACTCACAATGATCTACAATTGAGCAACATTCTAGTTCATTCTCGATGGGAACAGCTAGATAACTGCTTGATGAAGTTAATTGACTGGGAAGCTTGCGGTTGGGGAGATCCAGCTTTTGATTTAGGAACTTTATTAGCAAGTTATTTAGATGTGTGGCTGTCCAGCCTAATAGTAGATCCGACATTAGAGCTAGAAGAATCTTTAAATTTAGCGATGATTCCTCTAGAAACAATACAGCCTTCAATCTTAGCTTTAATTCAGGCTTATCTTGATGCCTTTCCCATGATTTTAGAATGTCATCAAGACTTCATTTTGCGGGTAATTAAGTTTGCTGGTTTAGCATTAATTCAACAAATTCAACACAGAATTGAATCCCAAAAATCCTTTGACAATAGTAACTTATGTATGCTCGAAGTTGCTAAAAGCCTCTTAACAATGCCAGAACAATCAGTATTAACAATTTCTGGCATTTCCGCCGTCGAAATCCTGCAATTACCCACATTCCAGAAACTTCCCCAACCCCATAAAGAACGAAAATTAGTCCGTCTTTATTATGAAAAAACTCGCTTGCGCGGTTGTTAGTAAAGTAATATTATCCCTGATGGTTACACATATATTTCCCTAAAATTTGAGGTGCAAAACAAATTAATGTTTGATGACTCTACCAATCAAATTCTCAATACATTATTCGATATTGCCAGTAATATCCAGATAGAAGCTAATTTTCGTATTTACCATCCCAATTATCAACCTTTTGCCTTACCCACAAATATAGCAAATAGGTTTCAACACAACTCACCTTCTTTAAAACAGAAATATTTGAATATACTGTTGAGAAATTTCCTCTACGGTATTTATTACAATGGTTCACTACAAACAGTCTTAGCCACAAATAATAATTGTCAATCTCAGGTAAATTTCCCAGAAAATAATAGTTTAGGCGTAGATGAAGAATTCTATGAACAACTACATCATAGCAATCATGGTGCAGGTCATTATGAACCCGATTGGCAGATTTTGAGAATTGAACCTGACGGTAGTATGGCTGTAAACAAGGATGGATTAACCTTATATATCGAGCCAGAATGTCATCTGCAACCCCGGAGAAAGCCACCTAAAGTGGGGGAATTAATAGCAATATGGATGCCTAAAAATCGCTTACAAAATGGCTGTTATGTAGCAGTAAGTAATACAGCAATAGAGAAGAAAGATCCACAAAATACTGATTTAGGAGGAGGGCGAATTTATTTCCATGTGACACCATCCGGGGCAATTGTCCTTATGGATAGTTTAACCCGAGCTTTGAATAATGCGGCAATTGCCTTTAGTTTTCAAGTTCTTTATAATCCCGCTGCCTATCAGCGTTATGATGCTGGTGTGCTGCATTTTGAACGCCGAGATTACCCCACAATTCGGAATATTCTTCAAGATATTTATCAAAAACATCAAGCTTACTTTCAGCCGGAAATTCCCTTATTTACGAAATTTTTAGCACCGGGATTAGGGTTAGCAGAAGAACCAAATCAAAAATTTGCACCTCAAGAAAGTTTTGGGATGAACCGTTGTCAAATTGTTGCTAATGCGCTGTTAGAATCTTGGCAAAAGGGTAAAAATGCCCTAGAAGAAAGAATAGAATTAATTAACCAACACTTTGCCAGAAACTCGATTGATGTGCAGCATCCCTATCTGAATCCGGCTTCTGAGGATATTTATCAGCCGTTAATTTGAGGAGAAAGTCAGTAACCAATTTAGCTGTGTAACAGCTTAAGCGATCGCTATTTTTAAGTTCCCTAACATAAGTAGGACTTGCTGATAGCGTAGTGTGGCGTTAGCCATATAAACCTAAAACCATTTATTAACAAAGGGTTTCGCGGATTTTTACCACAAAAAAGTGCCAGGTTTTAGCTGATGGTGTCTCAAAATAGGTGCATTTTTCCTTGTCGGATTGGAAAATTGAGGATATCCAGATAGTTGAAACTGTCACCACCTGAGTTCGGTGTTAGGAGTTCGTAGTAAACCTCTTGCCTAAGTTATATTAAATTCAGAGTGTGTCAGGAGTAGGCTAATGAAACGTTTTCAATATTGGCTTGGGATAATCGGAATCGGCACAGTTGTGAGTTTAGTGGTAAACTCCCAACCAGCACAGGCACAAGTAGCTTATGGTAGTTATGTTGGTATTGGTCCGACTGTGGGGTTGACAGACGGTACTCAATTGGGTGGAGTCCTGGCTTTTCGCTACAAATTACTAGAAACACCCATTTCTTTCCGCACACAAGCTTTAATTGGTAAGGGAACAGCAGTAGTCCCGACTGTTTCCTATGACATCCCTCTCAACTGGCAAACAGATGCTTATTTAGGTGCTGGTTTAGTCTTAACTAGTGGTGATACGCCTTCCCCTGTTGGTAATAAAATTAGCTTTGCTTTGCAACCAGGAATTGACTATGTTATTCCTAATAGTAATACTGTGATTTTTGGTAATGCCATTATTGCCTTTGATGCCTACCGAAATACTGGTGGTACAGCCTTATCTTTACAAGGTGGAGTTGGGTTAAGATTTTAATTCTTAATTGGTAAAAATTTTGTAACCTTTTGATTTTTAATATTCAATCAATTTTGGAAAAGATGGTGCTAAACCGAGAAAAAATAGACTTTTACTTAACAGACCTAGAAACTCCTGTAGGTAAAGCAATTAGTGTAACTATTTCTTTGTTGGTTTTAGTATCATCAGGAATTTTTGTGGCGGAAACTTATAATCTTTCTCAGGAGGCTCGCTGGGAGTTAAGAGTATTAGACAATTGTGTGTTAGTAATTTTTGCTGGAGAATATTTACTGCGCCTATGGAGTACAAAAGATAAAATTAAATATATTCTGAGTTTTTATGCAATTATTGATTTAATTTCAATTTTGCCGTCTTTTATAGGATTAGTAAATGTTAGTTTTATCCGGCTTTTACGTTGGTTTAGAATCTTGCGTTTGCTGAGATTTATTGACAAAAAGGTTTTAATTGGTAGTATCAGTAATCAAGATAGTGTAATTTTTGCGAGAATATTATTTACTTTATTTGCTATAGTTTTTATTTTTTCCGGGTTAATTTATCAAGTTGAACATCCAGTTAATCCCCAGAATTTTGATACTTTTTTAGATGCTTTTTATTTCTCAGTTGTGACAATGACAACCGTGGGATTCGGTGATGTGATACCAATTTCTGAGTTAGGGCGCTTATTAACGGTATTAATGATTTTAACAGGAGTGGCTTTGATTCCTTGGCAGATTGGTGATTTAATTAGACGATTGGTAAAAACGGCAAATCAGGTGGAAACTGTTTGTCAAGGCTGTGGTTTAGCTTTTCATGATGCAGATGCGGAATTTTGCAAAAGGTGCGGTAAACAATTGTAGCGGATAAAATCACAGTCAAGAGTGAAGTTGATCATGGTATTTTCTGCCAAGTAGATATACCATACAAAGAGGAACTAGTAATTAATTCAAGTTGCTAGTTATCTAGTTGAGGCTGGTAATGGGTAATTGGTAATTGGTGATGAAAACAGAAATTTCATCCTGTTTATCCTTTAATCCTGGACATCCTGATAGCGTAGCGTTAGCCATTTCTGACAATTTACCTAACTAGCAACTTACATTAGTAATTAAAAGTCATGTCCTGCCAAAGAACCCGCATAGTCAAGAAGCTGTTGTATCAACAACCATTAACTATGCTCATAAAAATTCTTCTGCTTTCTTCCTTCTTCTTCCTGACTCCGACTCTTAACCAAACAAGTTTTTATGGCTTACGCCACGCTATCCTATCAGCAACCTTTAGATATGTCTACACTGCCTAAAGTTTTAATTATTGATGATGAGCCTGATAATTTTGACGTAATTGATACGTTGTTAGATAATCAAGGTTATGAACTAAGCTATGTTAACAATGCACAACAAGCTCTGGAACTTTTAGACTATTTTCAACCCGATGTAATTTTATTGGATGTCATGATGCCAAAAATGAGTGGTATCGAATTTTGCAAAAAACTTAAATCCAATTCTCATTGGAAGCATATTCCTATAATTATGGTGACAGCCCTTTCTAGTAAAGAAGATTTATCCCAATGTCTATTAGCAGGTGCTGATGATTTTATTAGCAAACCCATTAATGGATTAGAATTACGTTCACGGATTCGTTCCATGTTAAGAATCAAACAACAATATGATGCTTTACAAAAAACTTTATATTTACGAGAAGACCTTTCTAATATGATAGTTCATGATTTGCGAAATCCTCTGACAGCTATCATTATGTCTGCGGAAATTTTGCGAATTACAGAATATTCACAAGAACGTCAGGAGAAAAAAACTAGCCAAATTATTACGAGCGCTCGAAAATTACAATCCATGATTGATAGTTTACTAATCATGGCTAAATTAGATTCTGGTAAGATCACACTTCAACGAACAGATACTGATATCTTTTATCTTTGTTCTACTGCTATTACCGATATTGAACTAAATATAACTAAAAAAAATCTAGAACTAATTACTAAACTACCAGCACCCGGAATTTCAGTCAGTTTAGATGCCAATCTCATCCGCCGAGTGATTGATAACTTACTGTCTAATGCGATTAAATTCACACCAGAAAAAAGTCAAATTTCTTTTGTTGCTGATTACACATCATCAGGAAAATTCATCATGCAAATAGCTGATTCTGGACCAGGTGTTAAAGAAGAATTAAGAGAAGTAATTTTTGCTAAATATGAAGTAGGAAATCTGCTTACAGGTGCATATCAAATTGGTTTAGGTTTAGCCTTCTGTAAAATGGTTATTGAAGCTCATGGAGGACATATTAGTGTGGAGGGAAATTATCCAACGGGGGCAATTTTTATGGTTGAAATTTAGAAGCAGGAGTCAGGAGTCAGGAGTCAGGAGTCAGGAGTCAGGAGTCAGGAGTCAGGAGTCAAGGAGTCAGGAGGAAGGAAGGAAGAAGGAAGAAGGAAGAAAGAAGAAGAGTAGGGGTTGCTCCCAGTCAAGAATTAGTTACGTTTTCTACAGCAGGGGATTCAAAATTCACGTCTTCATAGACATCTTCTGTGGGACAGTGAAAATCTACACTGGCTAAATGCACATTTTCTCCCTGTCCGTAACTATAAAATACCCATTGTCCTTCAGAATTACGACGGAAAATTTCGACATTTATTCGCGTTTGACTTACTAATACATATTCCTGAAGTGATTCTAAGTGGCGATAATCAGCAAATTTATCACCTCTGTCAAAGGCTTCTGTGGTGGGAGATAGGACTTCAATAATTAAACAAGGATAACGCAAAAAATTATGAAAGGCTTTATCTTTTTGGTCACAACTGACTATGACATCAGGATAGTAATAAGTATTTATGGATTCAATGTGTGCCTTTGTATCGGCAATGTAGGCTTGACATCCACTGCCACGTAGATGGTTTCTCAGCATAGCAAAGACATTGCCAGTAATAATTACATGAGTATTACTAGCCCCTGCCATTGCGTAAACGTCTCCGTCTCTATATTCATGCTTGATAGGGCTGGTTTCTTCCCCTTGGAGATATTCTGCGGGGGAAAGATAGTTATAGCTGGGAGTTGCAATCATAGAAGATGACCTTATCTGAATTTGTATTTTATCTAAGTTCCTCCTGATCTAGTTTAGGCTAGAAAGTTAATGGGGAATTGGTGACGTACTCCACACACTCCCTTTCAGGTGAGTGTGGGCTTCTCAGTGACTCCTCTATGAGGACATTAACTGAGCTTTAAGACCGTGCGCCCCACGGTTCTTTGGTTTTGAGATTTGTTTTTTGTTTTGTAGGCTG
>NZ_JAQMSE010000123.1:0-10139 GCF_028330045.1 Aphanizomenon sp. CS-733/32 | reverse complement strand
GGTTACAGGTTACAGGTTACAGGTTACAGGTTACAGGTTACAGGTTACAGGTTACAGGTTACAGGTTACAGGTTACAGGTCATTGGCTAACTTCTTTCTTCCTCCTGACAACTGACAACTGACCACTGACTCCTACTCTTCAATAAAATTTTTATATTTCAATCAGGATTTTCTCGATTTAACTATGAACATTATGGGAAATAAATATAAAATATCAAAGCTATGACTAACAATAAGTTATTTCCCCGTAAAGAACCACTGTTATTATTAGCAATGGGGGTTTTTACGTCTTTGTTTTTACCCATTTTCCCATCAAAAGCAGAAAATATTTTTCTCCCATCTAATGCACCTTTGCAGTTAGATCTACTTACCCAACCAAAGGATAATATCATCACAGCTAAAACTATTGATCCTCAAAAATTAACAGTTCCTAGTTTATGGTGGGCTAAGGAAAACTCAGAAAAACAACTTTTAGATAATTGGATAGTTTACCCACCTTCGCAAACAGAACCACCCCGTGCAGATTTAATTGTTAATCAGCAAATTTGGGGATTATTAGACTATTTTGGCAAGTATGTCTTTGTGAATCGGTTAGGTAGCCTAGCTAGTAAATATGGTTACAATATCCGAATTTTTAACTATCAAAAAGAACCTTTAGCAACTTACACCTGTAATTTTCCTCAAAGTCCTGCTTCCTGTCGGCTTCAGATGAATCATCAAAGTCAAGTCAGTTTCAGTTTTGCTTCGTCAAATTAGGATTGTTTGATCTTCATAAATAAATCTTCGTACTCTTTCATCACTGCTGAAGGGAAAGGCAGTAAAAATTCACTTTTGGCAAAAGTTTCTGAATCAGTTAATAATAAGTTCTGTAACTGCTTCTGAATATCCCCATTAACCATAGTCTTGTCAATGGGAGAATTGCTTTTAGTGAGTAGGGCAATTTGTTTAGATGTATTGGGTTGTAAACAAAAATCTAGCCATTGGTATGCTAAAATGTCATTATTAATACCTGTGGGACTTACCCATAAATCAGCCCAAATTGCTGTTCCTGATTTGGGGACAACCGCGGCAAATTTTGGATAACGACTGATGATGGGGATAATATCATCAGACCAACCAACTGCTAACCAAGTGTCTCCAATGATTAATGGTTCTAGATAATTTTTAGAATCATAGAATTTCACTTGTTGATTTAATATTTTTAATTCCGTTTCTAAGGCAGAAATTTGATTAATGTTGTCTGTATTATAGGATTTTCCTAATTTCTTCAAAACTAAACCGATGACTTCTCTAGGATGATTTAGTAAAGAAATGCGATTTTGCAATTCACTCCGCCATAAATCACTCCAATCTGTTGGTGTCCAACCCAATTGTTGAAACTTTTCTTGATTATAAATAATTACTGTATTTCCCCACCGATAAGGAACGCCCCAAATTCTATCCTCTTGGTCATGCTTAATTATCTGTTGCCACTTTTGATTGAGGTTAACTAGATTTTTTATATTGGCTGTTGCTAATGGTTGAATTAATTTTTGATTAATTGCTGCTTGTAACCAATAATCTCCCAATGTGATTAAATTGGCAGTTGGTGATTTTTGATTTTGATTGAAAGGTAAATAACGAGTCCATTCTTGCTGATGATTAGTTGGTGGTTGCTGCCAAGTTTGTAATAATTTAAATAAATCCTCAAGCTGATTAATGGGAGTAAATTTTAACTTTCCCCCTTGAGTTACGGTTTTCCGAAACTGATTAACTACCTGACCGGGGATAGAATTTTTTAATAATTGGACATTTAAGAGTGGTTGCTGGTTTGTTCCGCAGCCGGCGATCGCCTGAGAAAGCGCTAGAATACTTGTGCCTAATAGAAAAGATCGTCTATCCATAGTTTTATCTCTATAATCACGATTGATAATTATCAGTTTAACTAATGAATATGCTTGATTTCTATAAAAACTCCAGCATCCCATGAGTAAAAAAGCCATGAAAAGTTAAATGATCCATAAGTATAGCTAGAATCGCCAGTAAAGTGAATAACATAGAGAAAATATTTTTTGGTGCAGGTATTAAATGGAATCATTAGAAAAACAAATTCTTACCTTAAGTCAGAAGGTTAGTGCTGTCTATGAAGTGATTGAAAGGCTTGATATGCGGCTATCTCAAGCTTTATCCGATTCATCTTTGCGGCAATTACCAGCCATAGAACATTATTTGGAAAAAAAGCCGCCAGTCAATGAGTTAAAAGAATTGAAGCATAAGGATATTTTGCTTGATGGTGTTCCCGAAATGATTTATCAGACTACAGATAAACACATAACACCAGAAATTCAAATCCAACGGCTAACAACACAGTTAACTGCTGCATATCATCGAATTGCCGCCTTAGAAGAGCAGTTACTTAGACAAAGGGTTTAATGATTGGTGCTAAGTTGCTCAAATTGGGCTTCAATGGCGGCTAATAGTTGATGTTGTTGCCAATTTCCACTTAAAGCAGCAGCAATACAAGCCGCACCAGCACCAACTCCTTCTTTAACAAAACCCCGTTCATAAGCTTGAAGTTGGGGATATCGGGAATTAGCAAAACTCAATTGTGTGGCTAACAAGGGGGGAATGCTATTTTTATTTAAACTTTGGGCTAGGTCAATGGTTGCACCAGTGGAGTCCTCTGCTACCCAGCGGGTTGTACCAATGACAATTTCTGCGGGTTGCCAAGATAGGTTATATTTGTGAGCGATCGCTTGAATTAAAGCATAAACTGCTAACATCTGCGTCCCTCCACCTAATAATACCCCACAACTTCGACTCGCAGCGATCGCCATTCCTGCTACTACCACCTGCATAGGATCACCTACCGCCGCTACTAATGCTAAAGGATCAACGGACGGAGGAGTTTTTGCCAATCCAGTCTGCACCAAATCCCATTTTTGCCCATGATTACACACAGGATGGCTACTATTAACTTTGCCAGCAGCATCAATCCCCAAACCAGTTAAAATTGCCAAAGCCGTTGTTGTGCCACCGACAACGCACTCACTCAGAATTAAATACCCATCATAATTTAACTGAGAACTTAATTGATCACCCCAACGTAATCCTTTAGCTAGTAAATGTTTAACAGTATCTACATTCATCGCCGCACCCCCACTTAAACACCTCGCCGGCGCACCACCTAAATCAATTAATGGCACAGGTGGAATATGTAGTAATCCCGCATTAAACAAGTAAACAGGGATATTCAAATTAGCCACCACCGCCCGCGAAATCAGCACAGGAGAAGCCCCCGAAGTCAAAGGTGGTAGATGGTACTTAGGTTGATATTCAGCACCGTAATAGAGAAATTCCGCATCAGCACAAGCCGTATATCGGCGATCATCTGGAGTCAACCCAGCCGCAGAAATCCCCGGAATCAACCCAGTTTCTGTAAATCCTAAAACACAGGCAAATATCGGTAATTTACCCCGATAACGATTGAGCCATACTTCGCCCTGAGTAACTTGGGTATAAATATTAATCATATAGCAGGGAATAGGGAATTGGTAATTGGTAATTGGTAATTGGTGAAAACTATTCTTCTTCCTCCTGAACTCCTGACTCCGAACTCCTTACTCATAATCCATCAACACCTGCACCCAATGAGGTGGACGGGGGATGGGATTACCTAAACGGTCTAAAAGTAACCAAGCCGTAAGATGAACTATAAACAAGTAAATAAAATTATTGAGAAGAATCAGAGCGATCGCTCCTAATTGAATTAATAGTAAATTGGGAGTCATTAACAATTCCAACTTTAAAAAAATCCATTCAATAATTTCCGTCACCTGAGTAATCACATAAACCCACAAATCTTCCCCCGATAGCACCGACAAAAACCACAGGCGAAAAAACACCCCCAGCGTCCCCAACAGCGTCCCTAAAGCAATAGAAACAATCCATGGTACACGACGATACCAAGTCGCCCCTAACAGCACACCCATCAAGGCAAAGGGCATGACAAATAATAGACTCCGAACCGGACCCATCAACACAGACAACAACAACCCAGAAGTTACCGCTGCCATCCAAGCTGCCCGTTTACCCCAACGTAAATAAACCAAAGCAATAGGAACAGGAAAAAACACCCGCAATACTGGACCCAAAGGAAAATAAAAATTAATAAACCAAATTAAACTCGCCGTACTGGCTAAAAAAGCCGTTTCCACCATCCTTAAGGTACTTTCAACCTTCAGCGGTTGGTACTGTAATCGCGGCTGGGAAAGAGATTCAGGAGATGAATCTTGCCCTGGTTCTTCTGGTAGGGAATCAACGATACTCATGCCAAATAACTAAAATGAACTACCCCATCTTACTTTGTTGAAGATGGGGTTTCTACATCCCCTTAAACTATAGTTTTTTCCAAAGCTGACCAATCTGGAATACGAATTCTATCTTGATCCCTCATAATCAAACCCTTTTTTTCCAGCTTTGTCAGCACTCTTGTCACAGTTTCCCGTGCCAATCCACTTAAACTACTTAACTCCCGGTGCGGTAAATTAGGAATTTCCGTGCCGGCATTCTCTTGTTTTCCTTGTCCCTCTGCCAAAAATAGCAACGTATCCGCCACCCGTGACTGACTATCCGATTCCCGAAGACGTAATCTTCTATTAACTTGTCGCAACCTTTTAGCCATTAATTGAGCCAATCTCACCCCGGCTAAAGGTTCTGTTTGCAGCAAATTCACAAAATCTTGAGCAGGTATACTCGCAATCGTCGTCGCCGCCAGAGTAATAACATCAGTAGAACGGGGAACTTCATCTAGCGCTGCCATTTCCCCAAATAATTCCCCTTTACCAATAATATTTAGCGTTACCTCTTTCCCATCTAAATTATACGTACGGATTTTTACCCATCCGTTTACAATAAAGTATACAGAATTACCCCAGTCATTTTCTAGTAAAATTACTTGGTTGGCTGGATGGGTACGAGTAACAAGACGAGTTAGAGCCTTTTCTATGCCCAGTTCTGGTAAGCCTTGAAAAAATGGCGCTGTAATCATCCATGTATGAGATGTGTTATTTGTATTATATGGCTCTTCCATCAGGGCATTTTGATTATTAAAGTTGCTATCATCACAACACTAAGACTGTTATTACCTGAGTTCGGTGTTAGGAGTTTCTCCTTCGGAGACGCTACGCGAACGGAGTTATAATTTTTTCAACGAGATCATAAGTAAGGGTTTGAGACTCATACTTGGGGCAGTTTTCCACAAATTATCTTATGTCGAACTCAGGTGAGTAAAGGAATTATCTCCTAAAGCGTTGCTCATGTCTAGCATGAAAGTGACCGTATCCCTACCGTACTCAGCCCTCGACCAAGGATGTTTCTATCTGCGTTTTCCTCTCTGTATAGGGTTTGCTGAATAAACCTAAAATCCAGACCCTTTTTTCGGGGATTGTTGTCACCGTTGTGGTAAATACTGATTGACAATATTGACTAATATAGACGTATTATTTGGTTTTCGTGTATCCTGAAAACATTTTTGAACCGAACAAAAATTTCTGTATTCCTTCCCTGTTGCCTATAATTTATTTTGCACGACTACTTAACATAATTAGCCCTAGAAGTGTCAGTGACAAATTTTAATCATGGAAACTTCTGTGATTGTCAGTCCCTTACAAATCAACGTACATTTTTAACTAAGGTAATTTAACGTGACTTACCATACTGATGAAATTCACCAACTAATTGCAGATATTGATCACTTACTGTCTCATAGTGCCAAAGGTATTTCTAAGTTCCTTTCTAACCAGAGACAACAGGAAAAAGAGGTTTTGCAACGAGTACGGAGCTTTTTAGTGCAATTGGAGGAGGATGAAGTATCAAAAAATGATGTCCTACCGGAAACCACTAAATCATCTGCCACACCAGCATTTTCATCTCTGTTGACACGATTTAACCAACAGAATCTCCCATCTGTTTTGGAGTCTTCTGGACACCCGCCAGAGACAATTAGTAGTGAAACAGCACAAACCAAAGAACAAATAGCGGACTTGCTTCAGCCATTGCAAGCGGAATTATCCAGGCTATTGGCGGAAAGAGCAGATTTGCTTCAGGAAATTAGACAACTAGAGCAAAAGCGACTACAAAACTCTTCGTTAAGCCAGCAGTTAGCTGACCAGGAGGGAATGATTTCTAATTTTTTAGAGGTCCTTATGGGTCGTTTAGTACCACACTTAAAATCAAATTCTGGGTTGATACTTAATGCTAATGTCCAGAATCTAGACGCAATTACTTCTGGTATTCAACCTATTTTAGAATCAGCAGAACGAGTAGAACAGTTAGCAAATTTAGCCCGGAATTTAGATCAGCGGTTACTGTCTCTGGATGGAACTGTTAATAGTATTTTTGAAGCCCTAGAACGTAATATTAACGCCTATTATCATTCCTTATCCCAGGCATTAGCTAAAATGCACGACCAGGGGATACAGGGTGAACAATTGATGGCAAATTTCCTCAATAATTTGACTCAATATTTACAACAGCAAGTTTTGATTAATGAGTCTGCTATTTGCTCTGTTGTCAATCCTCAAATAGTGTCGGCATCACTATCATTAGCTGAATCTTCGGTTGTTGAGGAATCAAAAACTTCAGAAGATATATCTCTAGAAAGTTCTGGAGCGGAAATATTGCCAATTAATCTAGCTACAGAGTTGTTAGAGAATCAATCACAGTCGGCTAAAGATTTACAGTTAACAAATACTGATGAAGTAGATGAACTTTATGCGAGTTTCTTTAATACTGAAATTTCCTCATCGTTAAATTTCTCATTTTCTCCCGATCTGACATTTAGGAAATATGAAAATTTAGCCATTGCTTCTGAAGATATCAGTAATGATTTATCAGTGCTGGAAATTAACGGTTCAACAGTTTCTAGTATAGCTGACAGTGCTGTGTTAGCAGAACCAAAAGACAATGATAAAAACTACGAGCCGCAAACAATAATTTCTCCCGCTCCTACAGAAGTTAAAGTCCCACTTTCACCCGAAGAAAAAGAAGTAGAACCCGATCCTGTTGATACAATCACAGTTTTAACTGATTTGTTGGTGGATACTGGTAATGAAATAGTACCGTTAGAATTTATCAATCAATTAGATAATGCAGACAGAGAAACAGAAAATCAGCAATTAGCATTGAGTAACTTTGTTGCTGCTTCTGCTGAGGAAAATTTGCTGTCTGTGTTAGATAATGATGTTTCAGAAATACCAGAAATTGTTTTAGATGCCAAGCAGTTGCAACAATTAGACCAAGATCTAGCTACTTTTGATCAGCAATTAAATTATGCGGGAGAATCTATAACTAAGTTAGATGCTACGAGTCAAGTTGATAGTGTAAATATAGTTTCTGATCAGGAAGTAGATTTAAGTTTAACAACTCAGACAAATGTAGAGGGTGAACCAGAATATTTTACCCAATCTCCACTCACTGAGGGGCAATTTCCAACTACCAATAATCAAACATCAATTCACCATGAAGAAGAGAAAGAGCTTATTCCTGGTGATACTTTGGAGTCCACTTGGTATTTAGGAATTGATATTGGGACGACGGGAATTTCTGCGGCTTTATTAAATCGCTCTCAATTGATAGTTTATCCAATTTATTGGTCAGCGGAAAGTCAAGTTGATGGTTCTAATTTTCAGCAATCATTCCGGTTACCCGCAGAAGTTTATTTACCTACTAATTCAGGTTCTCATCAGGGGAAAAGTGGAGAATCAGATTTTTCCCCTCATCTTTATTCAGCACAGTTAAAGCCTTATTTGCAAATAGCAGTTCCCTATCAGCAAGAACGACAGAAATGGGAGCCGATGTTGCAATTGAACGAGTTTTCTGCAGGTCCGTTAATTTGGGTGGTGCGATCGCTCTCTAAGTTATTATCAACTCTCAGGTCTAGTCAAACTAGTACCACACCGGCGTTAATTGCTAATGCTGTGGGTATGAGTACAGCAGCCTTTTCAGGAATAATTAAGAATATCGCTGGTGTGATCTGTACTTGTCCTTCCAGTTGGACTGAACAATATCGTTTTAATGTGCGGGAAGCGATTGTCACCAGTGAACTGGTCTCTCATCCCCAACAAATCTTGTTTGTCGAAGAAGCGATCGCCAGTTTGCTGCCAGAATTAGACAGTGCCAATGGTCAATCTATCCAAATTAGCGAAAATCAAGGTTTACGCCCTTTAAAAACCAGCGATTATCCCCTATTAGGTAACACTTTAGCCATTAATATTGGCGCAACTCAAGTAGAAATGACCTTAGTAGATATACCAGCAAATTTAGAAAAATTGACACACAAAGACTTCATACTCCACAATTTTCCCTACTCTGGCAAAGGCATTGAACAGGACATTATTTGTCAATTACTGCTACCTCCAAAATCTCGCCAACCCCGTCAACCCGGACAATCTCACCCTGAACCAATTAACACAAATCCTTGGCACTGGCAACCCTCGATTCCTGGTTTAGACCAAATGCAATTTTCTGATTTGGGTTTAGAAGCCTTATCATTACCCAAAGTCGGTGAACCAGACACAGAAGCACGAATTCGTCTTCAACAGCGCCTAGAAAGTTCCCTCCTGGGACAAGCTTTATTAGACGCAGCCTTGGCGTTGAAACTGATTTTACAGCACCAAGAAACCTTTACCCTAGAATTTGCCGACCAACGTTGGGTACTGCAGCGTCGAGACCTGGAAAGTCAAGTCTTTGTGCCCTTTGTCCGTCGTCTCAATCGAGAACTTAACAAGTTACTAGTAGTTCGTGGTATTCCCACCGAAGCTATTAATCAAGCCGTCCTCAGCGGTGGTGTGGCTTCCGTTGGCACAATTAACCGTTGGTTACGGCAAAAACTGCCTAATGCCAAAATTATTCAAGACTTATACCTGGGTGAAAACGGCACTCCTAATTGTAGTCGCGTAGCATTAGGTTTGACTATGTTACCTTTGCATCCCCAAGTTTTAGACATACCTAAACAACAATACACAGATTATTTCCTGTTTTCTGAACTGCTAAAACTATTACCTAACCGTTCTTTATCCTTTGGTGAAGTCTTACAGCTATTTGAAAGTCGTGGTATCAATACCCGCATCTGTCAACAGCGATTATTAGCTTTCTTAGAAGGTGAACTACCACCAGGCTTAATTCCTGCCACTTCAGATCACCTTTGGCTGACCCATCACTCCCAGGAAAACCTCGATTATAAAGCGATTGATGCCCTGAAAATAGGCATAAACTCTCCACCACTATTTGAAAAACAAGGCAATCTTTCCTATCGTCCCAATCTTCAACAAGTCCAGTTATTACTACGTCATTTAGCTACCATTAAATCCAGTACCGTACAATCACTAGAAGAACCATATAGTTACCTACTTTAATCACCAAAAAGATGATTCAATCTTGTGGGATGGGCATCTTGCCCGTCCTGGTAAAGTAACAGGCTATTTTGATTCAACTTTTGAAAATATCTATGATAAAATTAAGGAACTGTTTAATGATTAGTGAAACAAAGGAGAATACCATGAATACCTCCATAGAACTTCCTAGCGGTAAAATCCTCAACATCACCCGATTTATTGCCCTAATTCCCAATAACAATAATATTGATAGTGATTATCAACTCATTTTAGAAGGATATCCTCATCCTATCAATTTAGAACCATCAGATGCTCAAAATTTGAAAATAATTTTGCAATCACAACCAGATCAAAATACCCCAGTTAGCAGCCATAAATCAACATGGAATCAACAAGAACAACTCCAAAAAAATCAAAAAGCAATGGCAATTTTAGCACAACAAATCCAGGAATATCAAAATATCTCTGATGAAGAATCTAGAGAAAGACAAGAAATCTTTGAAAACCTCAAAAAAAGAATGGATGCTGAAAGACCACAAGGACAAAAATTATATTCAGAAGTATGATAGTATTTATTGACTCTAGTGTATTGGGAATTATTGCCACTAGTGTCAAATACTGCTATTCACTCAAATGCTTTCGGAAAATTGTTTGATATGATTGTGGTAACATTTTTTGCTTCGGGGGCTTCTTTGTCCCTATTTTTTTACTCCCTTATTTTCTCAAATTATTGCCACATCTCATCTTCAACCGCCTTGTCACCCG
>NZ_JAQMSE010000122.1:0-10951 GCF_028330045.1 Aphanizomenon sp. CS-733/32 | reverse complement strand
TTAATTAATATACCCAAACGTACACCATTATCTATATATTCCTTCATCTTTTCCTGTGTAGTCTTCAAACTATCACTAGGAGAAAGTAACTCAATGACAGAATCAGGACAAATAGGAGGAAACTTTCGTTTTTCCTCATCAGTTAAAGCATCCCATCTTTCTAACTTAATCCAAGACGCATCAGGAGAACGATCTGCACCATTTGGTAATTTAAAACCAGTAGAAGAATCAAAAGCTATCCCAGTACCATCAGCATCAGTCCAATTAAATAATTGTTGATTGAGTCTACCATTACGATTTCCCGTTTCTCCTCCCGCAGGTGACATAATTATTAATTCCCCATTTGCATTTCTTTCAAATCTCAATTCCCGGTTATTTTGACATAGCTGAAAAAACTGATCATCAGTCATATCTATCACTGATTTTAAACTCACAGTTAAAGCATTCATAGCCATATCCCACAATTACAAAAATTATTACTTCACTCAAATAATAAACTAATCTCACTCTTCCTTTGCGTCTTTGCTCCTTTGCGACTTTGCGCGAAACAAATCAAGATATCATAGGCAGGTAAAAAACCTGCCTATGCAATCCTATTCTATACCCTCAATCCGGTTTTCCACCTCCTGATACAACTCTCTCAACCGGTCTAAATTCTCCTCACTAGTTTCCCAATAACCGCGTCCATTCATTTCCAACAAAGTAGAAACAATCTTGCGGAAAGAGTGAGGATTGAGATTCATCAAACGCTTTTGCATTTCCTCATCTTTGATGAAAGTCTCATTCGTGTCCTCATAAATCCAGTTATCCACAGCGCCAGCAGTCGCACTCCAACCAGTGGTATTTACCAACCGCTTAGAAAGTTCCCGCACACCTTCATAACCGTGAGACAACATCCCCTCATACCATTTGGGATTTAACAACTTAGTCCGCGCATCTAAACGCACAGTTTCTGATAAAGTTCTCACCTGTGCATTCGCGGTAGTTGTATCTGCAATGTAAGAAGATGGTTTCTTGCCATCTGCACGCAGACTTGCTACTAACTTAGTAGGATCTGAGTCAAAATAATGGGAAACATCAGTTAAACTGATTTCCGAAGAATCGAGATTCTGGAAAGTTGCATCAGCAGTTTTCAAAGTAGTTTCAAAAATCTCCCTTGACTCATCCATAACCCCAGGATTATCAGAATTGAAAGAGAAAGATTTGCGCTTCAAATACATTTCCTGTAACTCAGCTTCACTATCCCAAGTGCTATTCTCCACCGCTAAGTTAATATTAGAAGAATAAGAACCAGAAGCATTAGAGAAAACGCGGGTCGCAGCTTGACGCAGATTTATTCCCATGTCCTCCGCTTGTTTCAAAGCGTGCTTGCGGACAAAATTCATGTCCAAGGGTTCATCAGCTTCTGCTGCCATTTTTACACCTTGGTCTAGCAAGTTCATTTGGTTAATGAACAAGTCGCGGAATACACCGGAACAATTGATCACTACATCAATTCTAGGACGACCCAATTCTGATAAAGGTATCAATTCCAACTTATTCACCCGTCCCAAAGCATCGGGAACTGGACGCACTCCCACCATCCACATAATTTGGGCGAGGGATTCGCCGTAGGTTTTGATGTTATCTGTACCCCAGAGGACACAGGCGATGGTTTCTGGCCAGTTGCCATCATTTTCTGACTTATTCCGCTCTAGCAGCCTATCCACGACGATTTTCGCCGATTGGACTGCGGCAGATGTGGGGATAGATTGGGGATCTAGTGCGTGGATATTTTTACCTGTGGGTAATACGTCAGGATTACGGATAGGATCACCACCAGGACCGGGGAGAATATACTCACCTTCTAAACCTTGCAATAAACCACCCAGTTCGTTATCTGCACAAACTTGTTTTAAGCAGAATTCCAAATATTCAAACAGGGGTTTTAACGCAGAAGTATCAACTTTGGTGTAACCTGATTGATGCAGTGATTCTACCCAAGGTTCTTTTCTACCCATGTTAAAGAAATTCAACTTGGAAACCGCTATCACTCTACCTTCTGCGTCAATTTGTTCTTGGACTAAAGCAGTCACAGCCGCACGGGTAGCGAGGGTGATATCTTGTAATAATTGCACATCTGCCAAAATTCCGGCATCATTGTTTTTGTAGATATCCTCAATGTTGCGACCGAGACTTTTGGCAATAATTCCGGGTAAACCTTGAATTTCTTCCTCTTGTCGATCTAAACTAGCTATATTGACCAGAGTAGCGATCGCTTCTTCGGCAGTTGGAGGTTTACCAATTACGTGCAGTCCACAAGGTAACAAGCGCGATTCAATCTCCATTAACCGACGATAAACGTTACCAACGATATTATCCCGTTCCTCCGGGGTCATATCCTTAGAATCGGTTTCAGGAATGTGAATATCCTTGTCTAAGTTGACAATACGGCACTTATCCATGATGGAATTGACAATGGAAACACCGCGTCCTGTGTCTTTCAAGGTTTGGTAAGAAGCAATTAACTCGCTAAGTTCCTTCAACCCTTTGTATAAACCAGCATTTTCCGCCGGTGGTGTTAGGTAAGAAATTGTTTCTGCATAACTGCGACGTTTGGCAATTGTGGCTTCACTGGGGTTATTGGCTGCGTAATAATACAGATTGGGAATTGAGCCAATTAGTTGATCTGGGTAACAATCACCAGACATCCCCATTTGCTTACCGGGCATGAATTCCAATGATCCATGTGTCCCAAAGTGTAACACAGCATCAGCGCCCCAAATCCGTTCTAGATAGGTGTAATATGCTGCAAAACCGTGGTGGGGACTTGCGGAACGGGAGAATAACAACCGCATGGGGTCGCCTTCATAACCGAATGTTGGCTGCACACCAATAAATACATTACCAAATTGCTTCCCATAAATCAAGAGATTTTGGCCGTCGCTGTTCAAGTTTCCGGGAGGTGGTCCCCAGTTTTCTTCTAAGCGTTGGGAGTAGGGTGTCAGTGCTTCATATTCTGGCACAGACATTTTGTAAGCAATGTTGAGTTCGGGACTGTTGTATTGTGCTTGCGCGTCGTGGATGACTTGTTCTAGTAACTCTTGGGGGGTTTCGGGAATGTCCTGCACGTCGTAACCGTTGTTTCTCAGTCCTTTCATGACTTCATGAATAGAACCGAATACGTCTAAATATGCGGCTGTACCCACGTTACCTTTGTCGGGTGGGAAGCTGAAAACGGTGATGGCGACTTTTTTGATTAATTTGGGTTTGCTGCGGAGTTTTGCCCATTTTAAGGCGCGTTGGGCGACAATTTCTACTCGATCTTGGAGGGCGATCGCTTTTCCAGTTGCCCCATCTTTACCTGATAGGATAATCGGCTCAATTGCCCCGTCTAATTCAGGTATAGCAATCTGTAAAGCCACTTGAATGGGATGTAACCCCAAATCGCTATCTAGCCATTCTTCGGTGGTTTGGAAGACCAAAGGCAAGGCAACCATGTAGGGACGATTTAACCGTTTTAGTGCTTCAATAGCTTTTGGATGGTCTTGTCTAGCGGGTCCACCCACCAAAGCGAAACCAGTTAAAGAAACTACCGCATCTACTAATTGTAATTTAGTTGTGGGTTCATAGAAATATTCTTCTATTGGTTTAGAGAAATCCAAACCACCAGCAAACACAGGCAGAACTTTCGCCCCTAATGATTCTAATTCCTGGACAATTGCCACATAATGTGCATCATCACCAGTAACTAGGTGAGTTCTTTGTAAAACCAAACCTACACATGGTGCAAGAGGATCTTTGAGATTTCGAGAAATATCTCTGCGGACAGCATACCAGTTGAGATATTCTCGCACATCCTCAAACATATTTGGCGCTAAAGGATGCCAAATCCCCATGTCGGGATAAACAACAGGTGCTTCATACTTAGCAGCGGCAAAGCTTTCTTTTTCCGCGCCTTTCAATACGTATTTATCAGCCAGCATCAGTAAAAAGTTTTCCAGGTTTTCCGCTGAACCACCTAGCCAATACTGAAAACTGAGCATGAAGTTTCTCGCGTCTTGTGCTTTTTCCATGGGTAGGAATTTCAGCACTTGGGGAAGAGTCCGCAATAACTTCAACATTCCGTCTTGGAAACCAGCGCCAGATTTTTCTTTGCGCTTTTTCATGAAGTTAGCAATGACGCTTTTGGATTGTCCTAACTGCGCCAAAGAGAAGCTACCCATTTTATTGAGGCGCATAACTTCGGGCATGGAGGGGAAGACAACCGACACATCGAGATTATCACGATGGGGTTCAACTGCGGCAACTACTTTTTGTGCTAAGTCTTCTATAAAAATCAGAGAAGCAATGAATATATTAGCACTGGCTATATCGCGTTTCAACTCCTCATAGTTTTCAGAGTTGCGTAGTTCTTCAATCAAGTATCCACTGATTTCTATGGCTACGCTGGGATGATTAGCGTTAATTTCCCGTACCGCTTGCGATAATGCACTTTGGTATTGGGATTCTAGCACGACATAGACAACCTTGATTAATTTACGTCCCCGTAAATCGTCAGGTGCAATATGTCGAATAGTGGACTTGACTTGGGTGAACATTCAAATAAGCTCCTTTAAAGCGTGTTCTCATGAAGTTCCTCGCGGCTAATATGGCCGTTTGTAACTGCAATTATTTTCGGCAATAAGAGTTTTTTAGCAGAAAACTCGGATTCTGTGGGGGTTTTGTCCTATATCTGACACAAAATGATATAGAAAACAACATATTTATTCATGAATCTTAACAAAGAATACAGCTTCTCTCACCTGGTTTTAAATTTTGTTTACATAATTATGCTGTTATGTAACAAAACGTTAGTGCTGACAGTATTGTGATATTTTGGTTTTGAATCGGGCGATCGAGTACCCTCTCGGAAACAAACTACGCGGTGGCTGCTCCACCTCACCGTTATACCTAAGCAATAAAAGGTAGTTTTTATGATTCGTCAACTTTTGAGTATTTCCATGTTGGCTACAGTTCTTATGGTGGCAATGAATATACAAACTCGTGTTCAAGCTAAACCAAAAACTTACAAGTGTGAAAGTTATAAAACAATAGATGGTCAATGGCGATATCGTATTTCTCCTTCACTTCAGGGAAGTTTTGGCAATACTCCAAATAGTCAAAATTTTATGAATTGTTTTATTCCAGTTTCTAACAAAAAGTGTAGATACGATAACAATACTGGAGATGGCTGGCATGAATGCAGTAAATGTAAAAAAGCTCCAAATGATCCCTTCAATTTTTGTCTAAGAGAAGGCTACGGTGAAATCATTGAAGTTCCTAACAGAGGTCGTTATCGTGCCTTTCGGACAGGAACTAATATTGTTTTAGATTAGGATAATTTGAAGGTTAAGCATAATAAAACCTGTATTTCCATACCTTTGAGGTACAGAAATTAGGGTTATTCATAGAAAAAAAACGCAGTAATTCTAAAAAATCGAAATAATATGTAGGTTGGGTTGAGATTAGAAAACCCAAAATTTCGTTATTTCTTCAAGTAGGAAATTTACAGATTAATCAATAATCAACAATTGGTTTGTGGGAAGTTGGGGATTTTTTTGTCAGAATCAGGATAACCAGGATTAAAGGATTTACAGGATGTTATTTAATAATTGTTGGTGAAAATTTGGGAATGATTTTGTTTATTCTGATTAAAACAATTATAACATTAACCACCAACAAACAAATGAGCAATTACATCCTGTACATCCTCAAATCCTGGACATCCTGATTCTGACAAAAAATCCGCGTTTATCTGCATTTATCAGCGTTCACCCCTAAATCAAGGATCAAAAATAGGCGATCGCTTAAAATTGGGGTAGTGGTGTGTGATCGCCATTGAGGAATAAGTTGGGAGAGCGATAGCGAAGTGCTGCTGCAAGCAGTTCGCTTAAAATTAGGGTGGTTGTGAGCGATAGCAAAAATACACTAATTATCTTTTATATGGTTGTATTGTTATTAAACCTGAAATAACAGCATAATGTTTCACATTAAATGTATGTAATGGTAAACCGAAAGCAATTGATGTTTGACCGATTAAAGCATCAATTAACCCAAGATTATGACTGAGATTATAATTTGCAAATGTTTCTAATGCTTGATCACAAGTTTCAGGTGTTGGCCAAATTACTTCAATATTAGCAATAAATTTGCGAATTTCCTGCAATTCCAACTTATTCCTACATCCTTGCATCAATTCCATCGCTACATAACCAGGTAAAGCAATTTCTTCCTCTCCCAAAGAACTTAACCAACTAATAGCAGGTGGATATTTACGCAGAAAGTCAATCATAATATCACTATCTAAGAGAATCATAACCTCTCCTTTGTGACTGTTCACGCAACTGACGAGCGTAAGCAAGACTATCTATAATATCGTCGCGTTCTTCCCATAAACCTATCAAGCTCGAATCAAGTAATTCATGAGCAGTTAATACCTTTTTCCTTGTAGGAAGAATGGATAATAAAACAATTACCTCTACCTCTTGTCCTTCTACCACAGGTAAATTTTGAAAAGAGATTTCACCATTTTTCTCTATAGTTTTTTTTAACCTAATTGCTTGCATAATTTTGTCATCCTTACAATAATATAATGCTGCTGTTTAATTAAGTACATTTCTAATTATAGAATATCACAAAAAGAGATCGCTGTTTGGGGATGTTGAGAGTGCGATGGTTTAAAATTGGGGTTGTGAGCGATAGCGCAAGCGCTGACTTGTCAGTTCGCTGTTTAGGAATAAGTTGAGAGTGATATCGTCTAAAATTGGGGTAGTGGTGTGCGATAGCGAAGCGCGACCTAGGAATCGCTGTTTGGGGATGTTGGGAGAGCGATCATTTAAAATTAGGAGTTGGGGGCGATAGCGAAGCGCGACCTAGGAATCGCTGTTTGGGGATGTTGGGGTGAGATCGTTTAAAATTAGGGTTGTGAGCGATAGCGAAGCGCGACCTAGGAATCGCTGTTTAGGAATAAGTTGGGAGTGCGATAGTGTAAGCGCTGCTGCAAGCAGTTCGCCTAAAATTGGGGTGGTTGTGTCTGATAGCGCAAGCGCTGACTTGTCAGTTCGCTGTTTGGGGATGTTGGGAGTGCGTAAGCGTTGCTGACCGAAGGTATCGTTTTATTTTTGTACTAATTTAAAAAATGTTTCTTTATCAATACCAATATCTTGAATCATCCCCATTAAAGTACCTGGTTTAATATCTTTTCCTGAATGAATTGGAACAACAACTCTTAAACCATCAGTATTCTTGTAAATAGCATGACTACCTTTTTGTCTGTCAAAATAAAAACCCAAATTTTCGATAACCCTAATAAAATCTTTAGCTTTTATACTTGGTAAATTACTCATAATAAAATACTTAATGGCTTAACAATTAAATCCTCTTTAGGAACAGGTTGATTATCAGCTATTAAACTTTCAATATATAATTCAATAGCTTCTGTAATATTCTCAATTGTTTCTTCAAAAGAATCTCCTTGAGAATGACAACCTTTGAGAACAGGACAAAAGGCATGATAACCACCATCTTGTTCCTTTTCCAAAAGTACAGTGTAATTGTAAATTTGTTTACTTTTGTTATCCATATATCTTTACGTTTTTCGAGTTAGTGATTTTTAGCGTTGATTTATTCCATAATAAACGGTTTGGGGAATTTGGGAGAAGTGCATTAGCGTAAGCATTGCACTCAGAGGAATAGCTGTTTAGGATGTTGGCAGGGGGAACGCTTAAAATTGGGGTGGTTGTGTGCGATAGCGAAGCGCGACCTAGGAATCGTTTAAAATTAGGGTTGTGAGCGATAGCGAAGCGCTGCTGCAAGCAGTTCGCTTTTTGAGATGTTGAGGTGCGATATTTCATTATTAGCAAAGCTACAAGATAAATACTAGAATAAATAAAGTGATTCAGTTGAGAGCATTTATGCAACAAACTAACACATTTGAAGAAGTTCTCAATCTAGTGACTGACCTACCACTTGATCAACAAGAACTACTAATTAATATCCTACAACGTCGAATAGCTGATATGCGACGAAAAGAATTAGCAAGTTCATCACAGGAAGCACTAGCTGAATTTAGAACTGGTAATCTTAAACCTCAAACCGCAATTGAAGCGATCGCTGAATTAAGAACTTACTTAAATAATAATGAAACATAATGAGAAAACTGGTTCTTACTTCTCGCTTCAAGCGATATGAGGCGAAAATTCATCAAACATGATCAGAATTTACAAGCACTGGTGAAGAAATAGTGGTTCTTTTAAATATAGGTTCTCATGATGATGTCTACTAAAAGAGAGCGATAGCGAAGTGCGACCTAGTAATTGCTTATGGGGTAGTTGCTATTAATTGGTAACTATTCCTATAGAATAGGATATGAGATAGTTGAAATTTCTCCCTGAACATTCAATGAGGATATGACAATGAATGCTTTAACTGTCAATTTGAAATCATTAATAGAAATGACTGATGAGCAGTTTTTTCAGCTATGTCAAAACAACCGGGAATTGAGATTTGAAAGAAATGCAAATGGGGAATTAATAATTATGCCACCAACGGGAGGAGAAACGGGAAATAAAAATGCGAGAATCACTCAACAAGTAATGAATTGGACTGATGCTGATGGTGCTGGCATAGCTTTTGATTCTTCTACTTGTTTTAAGTTACCAAATGGTGCAGATCGTTCTCCTGATGCTTCTTGGATTAAGTTAGAAAGATGGGATGCTTTAACTGATGAGGAAAAACAAAAGTTTCCTCCTATTTGTCCTGATTTTGTAATTGAGTTACTTTCTCCTAGTGATAGTTTCAAGACTACACAGGAAAAGATGAAGGAATATATAGATAATGGTGTGCGTTTAGGTATATTAATTAATCGTAAATCTCGTCAAGTGGAGATTTATAGACCAGGAAAAGAGGTTGAGGTTTTGGATTCTCCTGCTACGGTTTCGGGGGAAGATGTTTTAAGGGGTTTTGTTTTGAATTTGGGGATGATTTGGTAAAATAAGCGTAGTGGATGCTGCCACTAGAAAATATTTTGATCAAGGACATTTATGGTATTTCCCACCTCCAGAGATGTTTGAAAGGCTAGTAAATTATGCAAATGAGTATGGTAGCCCTGATGGAAAGCCTTATTTCTCTATAGATGGCAATCAATCCTTGACAGGGCAGGAATGGAGTAAGATGCGGTCAAAATTTAGATGTCCTCATGGTTTTACTAATGTATGGGAACGCCAAGCCTTGCGAGGTGAAGAAAGAATTAAGACAAGTTCTGGTAAGGCGTTGCAGTTTCATATTCAACAGTTTCTTGATCAACTAACACAATTACCTCTACAATTGTTCCTTCTGGTAACTCAGTTATAGGTAATTCAATCTTGCCATTTTTACCAACAGTTGCCTTTTGTTTAATTCCAGTAATCATAGTTTATATTGAGTTCCTTCTTTCTTCTTATCATAACATCTATACTTAAATAGATTCATCGCCCTTACGAATTTATTTTCCATAAGCAATCACTTTTCTCTTACTCTGGGTCTGGAAAGGTTTGTTAAGAGCGATAGCGTAAGCGCTGCTGCAAGCAGTTCGTTTAAAATTGAGGTGGTTGTGTGCGATAGCGAAGCGCTCCGCAGGAATCGCGCTTATATATTAACTATTATTTCTTTCAAGGCAAAATTTCAAAACAATCACAATGCTGAGGTCGAAATAATCTAAAATCTCGCTGATCTAAAGTCAATATTCTTTTAATATTATAACGTTCAGCTATAGCCATAACACTTGCATCTACAAAATCAATCCGACTATCTGCATATTCATCCAAAATTCCCGCAACACGCACTAAATCTTGATCGATCAAAGCTGCTAAAATAAATCTACTTGCAGATAGTCCTTTTAAGAAAGCGACTAATGTTGCTGAACCTGCATTACGTCCTACTAAATAAGCCACTTCTGCTAATACTGTTTGTGGCAATAAAATTTGTTTTTGTTGTGTATATACTGGTGTTACACTATTGTGCATTGTATCCAAACGATTCAACAATGCGACAACAAAGCCAGTATCAGCTACTGCTGGGGTTCTTTCCATGTCCAACCTGATTTTTCTGTCACTTCATTTTGGAGAATATCTTTGGAATTAATAGCTAAATCAGGTGTGGCTGCAAATAAGCCAATTAACGGATCAGATACAGCATCATTAACTGTTTCTAGTGATTGGATTTCTAGGTATGATCTGACAGCTTCACTAATAATTGATTCCGGTGATTGACCACGCTTACTAGCCAGATTGATCAGTTTTTCGAGTAAAGTTTGTTCTGGATTCCAGTTAAATGTAGATTTCACAAGATAATTTCTCTCTTATTAACCACAAATAATATTATAACAAACTAAGTGCAATTTTATTAACTAATTATTTACTTACGTGTCTTAATGAAAAAGCGATAGCGCGACCTCGGAATCGCTATTTGGGGATGTTGGGAGAGCGATCATTTAAAATTAGGAGTTGGGGGCGATAGCGAAGTGCGACCTAGGAATCGCTGTTTGGGAATGTTGGGGTGCGTAGGCGAAGCCCGTCGTAGACATCGTTTAAAATTAGGGTGGTTGTGAGCGATAGCGAAGCGCTGCTGCAAGCAGTTCGCTATTTAGCCCACATTCCGCACTTCATTTTCTAGTACAGACACAAGTGTAATAAGTAACATAAATAACTTAAATATAAACACATAACTAAGTTGGCAATAAATATAGACAGTAATATAAAAATTGCCAACAAATTGAAATTACAGCACTTCTCGGTGTTATGAGGTACATATCTAGGGCTTGCTGAATAAACCGAAAACCTAGATATATTAAGAGTTTCCGGGGTAAAAAAGTGAATTAGGTGCAAGGAATAAGCATTGAAACCATTAAAAACCTATCACTTTCTGGAATTTGAGACTATTCTTATATCTTTCT
>NZ_JAQMSE010000121.1:0-21544 GCF_028330045.1 Aphanizomenon sp. CS-733/32 | reverse complement strand
TGTATCAAATTTTTTCAGATCCCCCTAAATCCCCCTTAACAAGGGGGACTTTGACTCTATTTCCCCCCTTAACAAGGGGGGTTAGGGGGGATCTGTAAGTACCTAAAATCACAACCTAAAACTTTTCAAACAACCTCTAAGACTCTAGTAGGAATGCCTTTTTTTATAATGTCCTCCATCAGACGTTCATAGCGACTTTTTTTAATCACGTTTCCATCTTCATCTCGTTTCCCTTTGGTATTATTCCGAAAGTTATGAGATTCATCAATCACTACTAAATCATAATTACTCCAATTTAAGGTTTCTAGATTAATGTCCCCTGAATATCCCGCATCTCTACTCAAATCTGTATGAGACAAGACTGTATAGTTAAATCTGTCTTCCACTAAAATATTTAATTCACTATTATTAGCAGCATGGTAAATTGTCCAATTACTTCTTAATTTTTTAGGACATAACACTAAGACTTTATAATTCAATAGCTCAAAATATTTAATAATGGCTAAAGCTTCAAATGTTTTTCCTAAACCCACACTATCAGCGATAATACAGCCATTATATTCCATGATTTTATTAATCGCACCTTTGACCCCATCTTTTAACTTTCAATGAAAATGTAAATGAGAATAAATATTCAGCATGATAACTCCTGGAAACGATCTATCAAAATTTTTATATCAATCAAAAATCAGGATATTTAATAGAACTAGGCGAGCAGTTGCGCCTTATATAGTAAACGCAACTACTAAATTAGACTAACTGTAAACCAGCTTTTGCTTCTTTGGAAATAGCTTCTACTTCATCATTCACCAAAGTTTCTAGAATAGATTTAGCTTCATCACTATTCAAACGAATTAAGGCTTGCACAACTCTGTAACGCACTTGCCAATCTGAATTAGTGCTGTATGGAACTAGGAGGGGAACTGCTTGTGGATCTCCCAATTCACCGAAGGAACTAATAGCCGCAGTTTGAATTAAACCATTATCGGAAGCCAGTGCTTGGGTAAGTAATTCAAAGGCTCGTGGATCTCCTAATTCTCCCAATGTGGCAATAATGCTAAACTGGACTAGCCATTCTGGTGTTTCCTGGTAAAGCTTTTGTAAGTCTTCAAATGCGTCATGCAATTTCAGCGCACCTAAACAGTCTGCGGCGGCGGCTTGGACATCTGCTTCAGGATCATGTAGTAAACCCCGTAGAATAGTCAAGGATAAGGATAAATCCTGTGTTCCCAGGGTATCCATTTGACTGACAGCAGCATAACGGACACGCGCACTTTTATCCTGAATAGCAATTTGGACTAATTCTAAAGCGATTTGTGGTTCTAGATCCCGAATTTGGTTAACTGCACGCAAGCGATCGCCTAAATTGTCAGAACGCAGTAACTCTTTTATACTATCAGCAGATACACTCATTTCATAGTCCTTTGTCAGTTGTAAAAGAATATTGCTCTTACTTCCCCACACCTAGTAGTTCGTCAAATTTATTTTGACGGGTAATGATCGGAAAAAACTTCTGTTCTTCCCTCCCCTACTTCCCCTACCTCCCCTGCTTACCTTCACCCGTCATTTTCGGGTTCACAGACTACTAGTCAGCAGCCATAGTGCGAACAATATCACCACGAGTTAGAATACCAATGACCTTACCCGCACTGTCAAGGACTGGGAGACGGTGAACTTTGTGATCTTGGATTAATTTTGCCGCTTCTCTTAATGGTTTATCAGGAGAAATAGTCAAGGGATTTTTACTCATCACTTCCCCTACTGTTTGTCCTAAAGCTTTATGTAAATCTCGTTCATACGCACCAGGATTTTGTAAATAAATCACACTATCCAAAATCATAATATATGCAGGAGGAGTCACACCAGTTTCTTGCCACATCAAGTCTGTTTCGGAGATAATTCCCACTAATTTACCTGCGTCATCAATTACAGGTAAACCGCTAATTCGTTTTTCTGCCAAAATTTGGATAGCTTCTTTTAAGGGAGTTTGAGGATGGACGAGGATAGGATCACGACTCATCACTTCAGCAACAGTTTTAGACATTTTCTTAACTTGCACCTTTTATAAAAGTCTTTTTCACCATTGTAGAAAATTATCGGTGATAAATAAATCCTGTTAATAGATTGTTACTTTTCATCTTAAAAATCAATGTTGTTTTTGATGAAAAGGCACTTTTGTTAATGTCACTGTAATTGAGGATATGAACTTAAATATTCTCCCCAGAAGTTGACCAAATTATTAATTCACCTTGTTCACCACCGGCGGCTAATAATTGTCCTTGGGGATGCCAAGATAGAGTAGAAACCCCGGCTTCAGTGTCAGTAAAAATCTGTGAAACTTCCTTGTTTTCATTCCACAAACATAGCCAACCGTCAGCACCAGCAGAAGCAAGCATAAAACTTTGGGGTGCAAAAGCGATCGCATTAATAATATCCAGATGATTAGTTAATACTTGCGCCTCCCAGCCTACAGATTCATCTACCGACTTTTCCCATGCTACTATGCCATCAACGCTAGAAACAGCCAAAATGGGCGCATCTGTAGGAGTTTTTATCTCTGACCAGGCTAGATGGCGAATTTTCCCTGGAAAACCCCGCATCACCCAAGGATCAGGATGTTCCCATTGTAAAACAGTCAGAGTCCGATCCATATTTCCAGATGCTAAATACTTACCATCATCAGACCAAGCCATTGCTGTACTGACAGTAGACAGAGGAAGAATAAATGGTTCATCATCCCAATCTTGACTAGACCAAATTTTTATGCCTTTATATCCGTTAATAGCCAAATATTTGCCATCTTTACGCCAATCAATTCCCAAAATAGAGGAATCATTAAAATTGAGAGTAGCCACAACTTTTGATGTATCTGCATCCCAAATTTGCACATAACGACCCAAACTAAAAGCTAATTGGTTATCGGTATGACTCCATGCTAATTGGTCAACCCAAATCGGGGCATTTTCTAAAGTGCTAATTAATTTATCTTCCCACCAAATTTTCACATTTCCATCTTGTCCACCAATAGCTAAATATTTACCATCATGGGAAAAGGCCAAACAATTTACTGCTTTATCTGTCGCTGTTTGTAAATTAGTTAATTCACCATTTTTCCATAAAACAACTTCTCCAGCAGCCGAACTAGCTGCAAGTATTTCACCGTCAGCAGACCAAGCTAAAGCGGTGACATAATCTGCAAGTTTTGTGGAATAATGTTGTGCAAATTCTGGAGATTTACTATTTGTTAAGCTCATAGTTTTGATATTTTATTTTTACAGCAATTCGCCAAACCTGTAGGGGCGGGGTTTCCCCGCCCTCAATTGTATTAATTGTCGAAGAAATTGGGGTTCTAATTCAATTTGTCATCTATCTAACTCATACAAGCAAAAAAGTCTGCCTTTAATTGGGCTTCATCCAAATTTCTACCAATAAATACAAGTTCATTTTTGCGAGTTTCATTGACTTTCCAAGGTCTATCTGCTTTACCATCAAATATCATGTGTACACCTTGGAAAACAAAGCGATTATCTTCATTTTCAATATTTAAAATTCCTTTCATTCTGAAAATATCTAGACCTTGATTTCTGAGTAATTCTGTCATCCAGGCATTTAATTTTTCACCATTGATCGTCCCTTCTGATACTATGGCTACAGAATAGACGCTTTCATCATGAACGTGAGCATCTTCTCCTAAGAAATTAGGATCAACTTCTAAAGCATGATCTAAATCAAATGCTTGGACTCCCAATAAAGCTGACATTGCTAATTCAGAATTATGGGTGCGGTAGATTTTTGCCATTGCATTCATTGAGCGGATACGAGTTTCTAATTCATCTAAAACTTCCGGTGTTACCAAATCAGTTTTATTCAACAAAATTACATCAGCAAAAGCAATTTGTTCTTGAGCTTCGTCAGCTTCCCAATGTTGCCAAATATGTTTGGAATCAACAACTGTGACTACCGCATCTAATGACAACTGACTTTGTAAATCTTCATCAACAAAAAACGTTTGAATTACAGGTGCAGGATCTGCTAAACCGGTGGTTTCAATTACTAAATGATCAAATTTATCTCGGCGTTTCATTAAATTGCCAATAATGCGAATTAAATCACCGCGAACTGTACAACAAATACAGCCATTATTCATTTCAAATATCTCTTCATCTGCATCAATTACCAATTGATTATCAATACCTACCTCGCCAAACTCGTTCACAATAACGGCAACTTTTTTACCGTGTTCGTAGGTAAGAATATGATTTAATAATGTAGTCTTACCCGCGCCTAAATAGCCAGTCAAAACGGTTACTGGTACTGAATTGAGTGTTTCTAAAGCCATCATAGTTTATCCGTTTACTTATTTTAGGAACAGAGTATTAACGCAAGACAGAATACAAAAAGGTTACAGGGTAAGTTTTGCAGTTATCCGCCGCCTTGTAGTGTCCAAATAATAGCTTAGAAGTCAGAAAGATTGAATGTCAAGGGAGAAATGTTTAGCTCTTAGGTACTTGTTATGGCAAATTACCAGTTGCTAAAAGGGAACGGGGAAAACAGAGATTATATTGCATTATTTTCAATATAATTCATTATTCATCAACTTTCAACCAGAAAAGTAACGAATAATTTATTCTTTATACTTCTTTTCCATAGCTAAATATTGCGGCATATTCATCAATTCTTGAAAATCCTGAAAATTCATCAAACCAGATAAATTATCGGTCCTTCCCTGTTTCTTTAAATGACGAAAACAAACACTCATTACCTCACTTACAGCCATCAATGCAGTCAGAGGAAAAAAGACAATTGTAAAACCCAAATTCTGCAATTCAGTGGGAGAAATAGCCGGAGTTTTCCCACCTTCCACAATATTTGCTACCAATGGCACATCAGGAAAAGCAGCGGCTATAATTTCCAACTCTGTCACAGATTGGGGAGCTTCCACAAACAAGACATCTGCACCAGCATTGATGTATGATTGACCACGAGCAATGGCTTCCTCCAACCCCAAAGGCGCACGGGCATCAGTTCGGGCTATAATGACCAAACCACTATCACCACGCGCTTCCACCGCAGCCCGGATTTTTCCCGCCTGTTCAGTCATGGAAATTACCCGTTTACCGGCAAAATGTCCGCATTTCTTCGGCCATTCTTGGTCTTCTAAAATTATCCCAGCTACACCCAACCGCACTGCATCTTTAACAGTCCGCATCACATTTAAAGCATTACCGTAACCCGTATCACAATCAGCAATTAAAGGTATATTAATTGACTGAGCTATTCTCCCGACAGTATAGAAATTTTCTGTAGCGGTGAGAAAACCATAGTCAGGTAAACCCAAAGTAGAAGCAGCAATCCCAAAACCACTGGTAGCAGCGACATCAAAACCCGCCTTTTCCACCAATTTTGCACTCAAACAGTCATAAACACCAGGAATAACGATAATTTCCGTGCGTGTTAGTAATTCACGCAGTTTTTGAGCAGCAGACATACAAATAACTCTAAATGGACTATTTTGAGAATACAATAAATACTGTATTTATAGTATTTCTTCCTTTGTGCCTTTGCGCCTTTGCGAGAGATAAAATTTAAATTAATCACAAATGAGTAAAGCAATAGAAGTCCGCAACCCCCGCACAGGTAAATTTGATTATGTCATCCTTCCTCCACCACCAAAATTACTTTCCCAACAATGTCACCGTTTGCGGAGAGGACAAATTATCTGGCAAAAATTAGGAATTGAAGGCAGAATTGCCGCTTTAAAAGCATGGAAACAAGCTATATTATCAGACCGGACACAATTAATAGAAGCTTTGGTTAGTGATACTGGAAGATTATCAACATCAGTGACAGAAGTAGATTCTTTTATTTCTAGTATTGATAAATGGTGTAATTTAGCTCCACAATTAATACAAGGGACAGCAAAAAATACATCTATTCCTTTTATTGCTTTACAACAAATGGCTGTTCCTTATCCTCTAATTGGCGTAATTAGTCCTTGGAATTTCCCCCTATTGTTATCTACAATTGATACAATTCCAGCCTTACTAGCGGGTTGTGCTGTAATAGTTAAACCCAGTGAAATCACTCCCCGTTTTGTTGCTCCTTTGATGACTACAATTAATACAATTCCTCAATTGCGTGAGGTTTTAAATTTTGTTGAAGGAGCAGGACAAACAGGAGCAGATTTAATAGAAGATGTAGATTTAATTTGTTTTACAGGTAGTGTGGAAACTGGGCGGTTAGTGGCAGAATCGGCAGCCCAAAAATTTATTCCTGCTTTCTTAGAATTAGGAGGAAAAGACCCAGCTATTGTTTTAGAATCAGCAGATTTAGATTTAGCAACCTCAGCAATTTTATGGGGTTCTGTTGTGAATTCTGGACAATCCTGTTTATCAATTGAAAGAATTTATGTTGCTGAATCTATCTTTGAAGAATTTTATCATCAATTAGTAACTAAAGCTCATGAATTGAAATTGGCATACCCAACTATTGAAAGTGGTGAAATTGGTCCAATTATTTGTGAAAAACAAGCAGCTATTATTAATGATCATCTGCAAGATGCTGTTTCTAAAGGTGCAGTAATTCACTGTGGTGGTAAAGTAGAAGAATTAGGTGGAGGTTGGTGGTGTCGTCCTACGGTTATGACTGAAGTTGACCATTCTATGAAAGTAATGACTGAAGAAACATTTGGTCCAATTATGCCGATTATGCCTTTTGCTAATATAGAAGAAGCGATAAATTTAGCTAATGATTCTATTTATGGATTAAGTGCTGCTATATTTTCTGAATCAGAAGAGTTAGCATTAGAAATTGGTATGCAAATAGATGTAGGTGCTATTAGTATTAATGATGCAGGTTTAACAGCTATAATGCACGAAGGAGAGAAAAACTCCTTTAAATTTTCTGGTCTGGGAGGTTCACGTATGGGTAAAGCTGCCTTTAAACGCTTTATGCGAAAAAAAGCCTTTTTGATTAAAACTAACACTGATAAAGACCCTTGGTGGTTTAATAATGAAGATTAGGGATATAGAGATTAGTTAAAAGTTTTTACCAATTACCAATTACCAATCGTATTCAAGGTAAAGCTTGGGAAGTTGACGATTCCAGCGTTATTCTATGGTTTGGTTATAAACAATTTCCAGATTTATACTTATATGAAATGATTCAGATTAGTCCTGACAATAATCATTGCGCCCGCACTTGGCACTGGTTTAAAAATCATCAAATTTACCAACGAATATTAATTCAATAAGAAAGGGTAAAATAGTAATTCTGTGGTTGATTTCCCATTTATTAAGGTAAAAAAATGACCAAAAGTGACAAAATTAACTTTTCTACTCCTAGCGGTTTTCCTGAATTTTTACCTAGCGAAAAGCGTCTAGAAGTATATTTACTAGATATTATTCGTCAGGTTTTTGAAAGTTATGGTTTTACACCCATTGAAACCCCAGCAGTAGAAAGATTAGAAGTCCTACAAGCTAAAGGTAATCAAGGTGACAATATTATTTATGGTATTGAGCCAATTTTACCACCAAATCGCCAAGCAGAAAAGGATAAATCTGGAGAAACTGGTTCAGAAGCTAGAGCTTTAAAATTTGATCAAACTGTTCCTCTTGCTGCGTATATTGCCCGTCACTTAAATGAATTAACTTTTCCTTTTGCTCGTTATCAAACGGACATGGTATTTCGGGGTGAACGGGCAAAAGATGGACGGTTTCGGCAGTTTCGACAATGTGATATTGATGTAGTTGCTCGTGGTAAACTGAGTTTACTTTATGATGCCCAAATGCCGGCAATTATCACGGAAATTTTTGAAAAGATTAATATTGGTGATTTTGTCATTCGTATTAATAACCGCAAAATTCTTACAGGTTTTTTTCAATCAGTAGGAGTTGCTGAAAACCAAATTAAAACCTGTATTAGTATTATTGATAATTTGGAAAAAATTGGTGAAGCTAAAGTTAAACAAGAGTTAGAAAAAGAAGGTATTTCCTCAGAACAAACGGAAAAAATTATTGAGTTTGTGAAAATTGATGGCAGCATTGATGATATTTTAGATAAACTCAAACACCTGGCTGAAAGTTTGCCAGATGCAGAACAATTTAATGTAGGGGTTACTGAATTAGAAACTGTAATTAATGGAGTGAGAAATTTAGGAATTGCTGATAAACGTTTCTGTATTGATTTATCTATTGCTCGTGGTTTAAATTATTATACTGGAACTGTTTACGAAACTACTTTATTAGGTCATGCAGCTTTGGGGAGTATTTGTTCTGGTGGTAGGTACGAAGAATTGGTGGGAATGTTTATCGGGGAAAAAATGCCCGGTGTGGGTATTTCTATTGGTTTAACTCGGTTAATTAGCCGGTTATTAAAAGCGGGTATTCTGACTACTTTATCTGCCACGCCTACCCAAGTTGTAGTAGTAAATATGCAAGAGGATTTAATGCCTGTTTATTTACAAGTATCTCAACAGTTACGGCAAGGGGGAATTAATGTTGTGACTAACTTTGAAAAACGCCCTTTAGGTAAACAATTTCAAGCCGCAGATAAGCAAGGAATTAGATTTTGTGTAATTATTGGTGAGGAAGAAGCAGCAGCGCAAAAATCATCATTGAAGGATTTAGAAAGTGGTGAACAAATAGAAGTAGCTTTGGCAGATTTGGTAGAGGAAATTAAACGCAGACTGGCATAATTTGGCATCATTTTAATTACCATGCTGTTGGCGTGGTAATTTATCAAAAAAGTCAAAAATTAGGAATACATAGATGACTACACAATCAGAACGCACCTTAAATGTTGCTAATCAGGCATTTGGATATTTTGTACAAGGTTTAGAAACTGGTAATTGGCAAGCATTTTTAGATATGCTGGCAGATGATTTTACCTTTTGGTTTCCTATGGGAAAATTTCACGGTTTAAATGTAGGTAAAAAACGAGCAAAGGAGTTTTTTGAATATGTTTCTGAGTCCTTCCAACTAGGAATTGAGATTACCTCTTTAGACAGTATTACTAGCAATGAAAAAACAGTGATTTTTGAATTTCGGGATGAAGGTAACTTATTTGGTAATCCTTATAAAAATCGAGTTGCAGTTGCCTTTGATATTCGAGATAATCAAGTTTGTGCCTATCGGGAATACTTTGGTAGTGATGGTAAATCCTATTAATAAGAGACAAAACAGCACAAAATCATAAAATTCATTAATTCATCCGCGTTTATCTGCGGTTAATTATTCTTGACATCTTACATTTTTGTCTTCCTTTGCGCCTTTGTGTGAGATTTTAAAGTGAGGGACACAGCAAAGACGATCAAAGCGAAAATTCCCGGAATTACCCAAAAGATGCTTTTTCCTCATCTTAACCATGTCCAAAAACTGTAGCAACCGGAGATTTCTGCAAATGCAGCAATTAGGAGGAAAATCAGACTGGATATGTTCACGCTGGAACTACAAACTTTTCACTTCCAGCTAAATCAAAAGCTGAGTGAATAACTTGTAATGCTTTGACACCTTCATCCTGTCCGACAACACAACTAATTTTAATTTCTGAAGTGGCTATCATTTGAATGTTGATGTGATTTTTAGCTAAAGCTGTGAACATTTTGGCGGCTATACCTGGTTGTCCTACCATACCAGAACCGACAATACTAACTTTAGCGATCGCCTGATCTAATACTACCTCACCCCAATCAAACTCTTTGGCAACTGCTTTTAATTTCTGTTGAGCATTTTCTGCATCCATTCTCGCCACAGTAAAGGCAATATCCCTTCCGGGAACACCATTTACTATTCGACAGCGTTGGGATTGAATAATCATATCCACACTGATGTTATGTTGCGCTAAAAATCCAAACAATTTGGCAGCCATACCCGGATGATTTGGTACTTGCCGAATCGCAATTCGGGCTTGGTTCATGTCTAAAGCGACACCACGCACCGCAGGGGCTTGAGTCGCAGCACAGGAGAGGGAAGTAGAAGAAGAGTTGATTTCAAAAGTATGACACAAAGCAGCTATAGCGCGATCGCAATCCCCAATATCCACAACACAACTCACCTTAACTTCACTGGTAGAAATCATCTGAATATTCACACCAGCTTCCGCCAAAGTTGTAAACATCTGCGCTGCTACCCCCGGACGACCAATCATTCCCGCTCCCACAATACTCACCTTGGCAGTATCTTTCTCTACCATCACTTCCGCTTCATCAGAACTATGCTGATTTTCAAATATCGGTGCTATAGCCAAGGATACTGCTTCTGCCCGTTTTAATATTGAAGTATTTACTGTAAAAGCAATGTCATTAGTATTACCTTCATGAATAGACTGAATAATTAAATCCACATCAACATTTTCCTGGGAAATTTGCCCAAATAACTGGGCGGCTATCCCTGGTCTATCAGGAACACGCAATAAAGCCACCTTAGCCTTTTGAATATCAAACTCCACAGCATCCACTGGCCGTGCCAATTCTAAATTTACTAACGCCCGATCTTGCCTTGACGGCGTTGTTACCCAAGTTCCGGGCTGATCCGTCCAACTTGAGCGCACCACCAGGGGAACGCCATAATTGCGGGCAATCTCCACGGCCCGGGGATGTAATACCTTCGCCCCTAAACTAGCCAATTCCAGCATTTCATCACTAGTGATTTCTGTCAATAATTGGGCTTCAGGAACAAGACGCGGATCTGTAGTTAAAATTCCCGGAACATCTGTATAAATTTCACAAAAATCTGCCGCGATAGCAGCGGCTATGGCAACGGCGGAAGTATCAGAACCACCACGTCCCAAAGTAGTAATTTCTAATGCTTCTGTACTGCTAATTCCTTGAAATCCGGCAATCACAACCACTTTACCGCTATTAATTTGCCGCATTAAGCGTTCAGTTTCAATATGTAAAATCCGAGCGCGGCTGTGTTCTGCTTCGGTAACAATCCCTACCTGAGCGCCAGTCATCGAAATTGCTGGTTGACCAATTTCCTGCAATGCCATGCTCAGTAAAGCAATGGTAACTTGCTCTCCTGTGGAAAGCAGCATATCCATTTCCCGACGACTAGGAGTTTTAGAGATGTCATTAGCTAGTTTAACTAATCCATCAGTAGTTTTACCCATTGCCGAAACCACTACTACAACAGAGTTGCCAGCTTTGACAGTTTTTTCAACCCGCGTCGCCACAGCTTGAATCCGTTCGACTGAACCAACAGATGTACCACCGTATTTTTGAACTATAAGCGCCATAAAATTCTCTTTAATCACTTGTTTTGCCACAGTTAGGGTGTCACGACTATGAAAAACCCTAAAAGTGCCAGTTTAGATTACCAAAAAAAATACACCCGTTAGCAATCTCGGACTTTAATTTTGGTAGAGTCGAGGGGGAATATTATTTGCCGCCCCTCTCTTTTAGATCCGTGCGTACCCGTTTCCGTGTACACGGCTCCCGATGTTCTTAACTTTCGCTTTTGCTGATATGAATATAATCGTGGCAGCTTTCGTGAATTGCTACAAGGTTTTTAGTAAGCATTTTTAGCCCACAATGACCACATTTATGGTTTTGCCGTTTGAGGGCTTTAGAGGTGTGATTGTCATATAGCTTGCTGTTGCGTTCGCTCCAGTAAGTTAAGTCTCCGTCATAGGGTGATTTTTCACCTTTGACATTGAAGTATTTGTTTTCGGAGTGAGAAACTGCTGGGAATGCCTGCTGGATACCGTGATTCAGCTAACAACGAATCGCACAATCACAGTCAATCCTCAATCTCTCAACCTGCAACAGCTACAATGAGAATTGTTGTGATCTTCTCTATTAGCTAAAGTGTCAGACCCTTTACCATTGCGCGAGCATTATCTCGCTTTAATTAACGATATTATCGAAACCACTCTCAAGGGTAAAATTAGCTCTGTAGAGCAGGTTTATCAAATGCTGCTCAAAGGTATCACTTCCGGGACTGGGGAGGTGTTTGAATTAGTTTTGAGCGATCGCCTCAATATCATACAATCTCAGGTAGACTCGGAAACCGATGAACTGAAAAAAGCCAAGGCTACCCGGAGTTTACGCGCGGCTAAAACTATCCAAACTCAATGGCAACGGTGGCAAGAACAAAATAAAGCCACTGAAGCGATATCCCTATCTATGCGGGAAATTACCACAGCCACCGCAGATGAGCGATTAACGGCTTTACTACGAGCTACTGATCCCAATTTGAAGTATCCCTTAAATTTGTCCCAACTTCAACAGTTAGCCAAATCTTTACAACAATTTGCCAGTGCTAATCAAGATTTTCAGGAAATTGCTGACGGGATTAATCGTGGTATCGCTTCTTGGCAAAGAATCCAAGCAAATTTACTGAATTGGATGTATGAACCCAAAAGTTCTCTAGGATTTGGTGGTATACCTGGAGAAAATAGTCCTTGGGCAAGTTGGTCTAAAGTAGTTAATAGTGAAGTTCCCCAAGCATTTTTTCAGATTCTCGCAAAAGAACAATCAGCCCTAGAATTTGCTCAACAACAACAGCAAATTAGTTTGAGTAACTGGGTAGAATTAACAATAGTTTTACAGTTTTTGCAAAGGGGTTTAATTAATTGGTTTGATTCCTACGGAGCGCTTCGCCATCAACAAGCTTATGATATTCAAGCAGGTCCTAAATTATCTATTTCCACATTTTTAACCTTTGCCGTAATTTGGAGTCAATTAGCTAGTGGTTTTCAAAATCAAGCCATAATCTATAGCAATGGTGCATCCCAAATCATGCTGCAAATTTTGCGAACCTTTGCCCAACGTCCTTATTTTCCTCTCTACGGTGGGATTTTTGCCTCATTTTCCGGTAGTTATTTACGGGATGCTTTAGATTATTTAGATGCCCCCTTGCGTTCTGCCGAAGGTACTCAAGAAAAAGCCCGGATTTTGACATTATTGGGGTATTCTCAGCGCGGTTTGGGCAGATATGATCGCTCTCTTGATTTTCATCAACAAGCCGTAGAAATAGCTAGAACTGCCGGAGATAAAGCCTGTGAAATCGCCAATCTCAATCACCTAAGTCGGACTTGTGTACAACAAGAAAATTATCGTGAAGCCATTAATTATAGTCAACGGGCATTAATTTTTAGTAGACAAACAGGAGACAAAACTGGAGAAGCTAATGCTTTGGTAAATCTAGGTTATAGCGAAGTTATGCAAGCCAAGCAAACAGAAATTAGTGAACCGGAAGTTTATGAATCTGCGATTAATTATCTAGAACAAGGTTTAAAATTAGCAGAAAAATTAAACGATTTACAAAGTCAAGCTTTATGTTTTAGTAGTCTAGGAATTGCTTATTTAGTAACTGCACAATATCCCACAGCAATTAAATATTTAGAAAATGCCTTTAAAATTGCCCAAATTTCTGGCGATTTGTATTTACAAGGTCGTAATTTAGCCTATTTAGCTGAAGCTAATTATATGATAGCTAATTACGAAAAAGCAGTTTACTCTGGTAGTTTAGGAATGTATCTTTTAAAGCAAATCGCCTCTGATGAATGGCGACAACCCGCTGCTTTATTGACAATTATTAGAGGACAAATGGGTATAGACAAATTTCAATTATTACTCCAACAAAATCGCCAGAATATGATTGCTATTATTGGTGTTGATGGCTATGATTACATTCCTACGTTGCTAGTAAAATATCAAGAAGATATGTAATTTGATGTTAATAAAATTGTAGGTTGGGTTAAGCGACAGCGCAACCCAACAAAAGGATTAATCAACAAAAAGATTAATAATGTCGGGTTTCCTTGCGTCAACCCAACCTACGGAATTTACCCGAAAATCGCTGTAATTTATTATTTCTCTATCATGGATAAACAGCAATTAAAAAAATTGCTTATCGGCGATTTAAATTGGAAGCGAATGTTAAAATCTCTCATTTTTATTTACGCGTTTTTTGCTGTCTATGTGTATTTCCGCGCTGGTAATGCTGAAGATTTGGGATATATAAAACCACATTTACAAAAAATCCGAGATTTGGGTTTTAGTGTCTTTGCTTATGATTATCGCGGTTATGGAACAAGTGAAGGAACTCCTACAGAAAAAGCTGCTTATCAAGATATTGATACTGCTTACAATTATTTAATCCAAAAATTAAAGATTTCTCCTCAACAAATTATAGTTTTTGGGCGTTCCGTTGGTGGTGGTTCAGCCGTAGATTTAGCATCTAAAAACCCTGTAGCTGGGTTAATAGTTGAAAGTAGCTTTACTTCTATTTTTCGAGTAGTTGTTCCTGTACCAATTTTACCATTTGATAAATTTACTAACCTCGACAAAATCAAAAAAGTCAAATATCCAGTTTTGATCATTCATGGTAAATCTGATGAAATTATTCCTTTTAGTCATGGAGAAAAATTATTTGCTGCTGTATCATCTCCCAAACTTTCTTTTTGGGTAGATAAAGCCAGCTACAATGATTTATCCTTTGTTGCAGGTGAAAGGTATTGGGAAATATTAAAAAAGTTTGCTTATTTAGTTGAGAAAAATCCTACTAAATAGGGTTTGCTGAAAAAGTTGTCTGTGAAGGGAGGTGACAGGTGCTACGCCACGGGGACAGTTTCAGGTATCTGTCATTCCCAAACTTTTAAGTTTATTAGAGGTAAAATACTCCGTTTTGGTACTACCCCCCTCAAAAACCTTGCACCTATTTTCCTTTTTATCAACCTCAAACCTTTGATTCATTTACGTTTTACATTTTTTCAGCAAGCCCTAAATAGAAAATAATACCAATTTAAAAAATGATCTAAATAATCTAAATGTAGGTTGGGTTAAGCGACAGCGCAACCCAACAAAAAGATTAATCAACAAAAAGATTAATCAACAAAAGGATTAATAATGTTGGGTAACATACGTCAACCTAACCTACCTAATTACGAGATCCAAATACCGTGAAATCCGTAGGGGACACGCTGGGGAATCATTACCCGCGCTATGGGTTCACTGGTGATATCTTGGGCGTTAATAATTACGAGTTCTGATGTTTGGGAATTTTCATCATAAACAAATGTTACTAACCATCCTGCATCTTCAGCAGTACCATGAGGATGAGGTGCAAATACGGCTTCTCCACCATACCGATTTTTACCAAATTCATGGGTTTGGGACGTACCATTTTCAAAATCATATTTGATTAGACCATCAAATAAGGGATTTTGACTATTTGCCATTTTTCCTACATAGCCATATTGGGTTTTTCTCCCTAACAGGTTTTCGTTGACACGGGGAAATTCTCCCGGTACATTATCTAGTTTTTCTTCTGTAACTGCACCTGTAGAAAGGTTAAAACGCCAACGGTGTAAATAAGGAATGTCTCCTTTTTCCTCACGGTGTGTATTGTCAGAAACCAGGACATTAGTAGAATTCATGCGACAAGCGATAAGTACCACTTCGTCTCCGGCTTCGTAAGCGTTGAGGGTGTGGAAGACGTAGCAAGGGGGACATTCAAACCAACGAATATTACTGTTGTCACCATGACGAGGCATTATACCAAAACGACTGGGGCGATCGCTCTCAAACATCATCATTGGTTCTCCCTGCTGCATTCGCTCGACACTAAATGTCAGAGGTAAATCCATGAAAATGGTATAATTTTCCGTAATGGCCAAATCGTGCATCATCACCGCTGTGGGTATTTCTATCGGTACTGTTCGTAATAACTCACCTTGGGCGGAAACTACGCCATATTGTAGATAAGGTGGTCTCAAACCATAACCAAAAAACATCATCTCCCCAGTGACGGGATCTACCTTGGGATGGGCGGTAAAGGGGGAAACCAGTTTATCATTATAGGTATGTTCCCCAATAGTTGCTAAATCGGGAATGTTGATGTGATGAGGCGCACCTCCTTCCCATAGTGCTAAAAGCTGTTGATTGTGCCACACCAAAGCTGTATTAGCGGTATTTTTCCCCGGTCCGTGAGGGTTGTCCATTTGCGGTGGTTCTAAAAGTCCACTCCACACAGCTTTACCCGCTTCATGTTCAATCTTCCATCCTCTAGTTCTCACATAGCGATTTTGATAGGTGGCTTTCCCGTCCTTAATTTGGACACCATGCAACATTCCATCACCATCAAACCAGTGATATTGACCAAGAGGACTCCATTGCGGGTTGGGTCCATTACGAACAAACATCCCTGATAATGCTGGAGGGATTTCTCCAATAACTTCCAAGGTATCAGTAGATATTTCGGTGTTTATGGGGGCAAAGTTGCCCGCTAAATAAGGATTTACGGCTGTTGATGCGGTCATACTCAGTGAGTTTAGATGGAGACACTGTATTTAATATAATTATGGTTGGCTATTTGTAAACTGTCCGTTCGCTGATTTTGAATAGACAACAGGAATTAAAGTCTTGAAGAAAAAGGAAGACAGAGATTTTGTTCTCCACAGAGCGAAGGAAGGATTGAAGCGGGAGAGGAGTAGGGTATTATCAGGGGAGTTGAGGGGAAGGGGAATAAAACAGTGGAAATAAGTTCAGAGCGAATAGACGACATACATTATCACACAGCCAGATCATCGTTTATGTGCAGTAGAAAGATGGGTAAAAGCACATAAACAGGTATTGAAATTAGCGACAGGATGGAAAATAGAAGAAAAAGATACCAGTGATGATAGACTGGCCAGAGTCGTAGAAGAATTGGGCAAACAAGACTCCGAAAACTTCGCTAATTCTCAACTCCGAGGTTTAGAACAACGTCTCAACGCGGCTGAAAATGCTCTTTTGAAGCTGGCTGCCAAACCGGGAAAGGATTTAGTACAACTCGATGAAAAAATTGAGATAAATTACATCCTGTACATCCTCAAGTCCTGGACATCCTGATTCAGACAAAAAATCCGTGTTAATCCGCGTTTATCTGTGTTCACCTCTGAATCAAGAAAAATAGGCGATCGTTTAAAATTGGGGTTGTGTGCGATAGCGAAGCGCTGCTGCAAGCAGTTCATTTAGAATTAGGGTGGTTGTGTGCGATAGCGAAGCGCGACCTAGGAATCGTCTAAAATTGCGGTCGCTGATTTTTTTATAAAGCTTAATGGCGATATAATTTAAATAAAGACCGTCATAGACAAGGAAAAAAACAACCATGAGTCAAGCAGAAATTGGAGAATCTTTGCTAACTAGCACAGGTTTTTATAGCCTGTTTCAAACCTTGCCCCTAGAAATTCGACAAGGTTTTTTACAGCTTTTATTTCAAAATAATTCGTCTGAATTGGAAGACTTTATTTTATATTTAGCTTGTGAAAATTCTCGCAAAGAAGGCTTTTTATCTGAATTAGAGTCTCAGTCTCTTTTGGAGAGTTTGCCTTCATGAAGTATGAAATTGCCAAACGCTTTAAAAAAGATCTAGATAAAATTAACGACCAAAAAATTCTTGCAAAAGTTAGAAAATGTATTGAAGCAATTGAAACTTCTGAAACACTATCCGAAATCCCTGATCTTGAACCACTAAAAGGCTTTTCAGGATACTATCGCATTAAATTTGATTACAGTTACCGTATCGGGATTTTCTGGAATGAAGAAGTTATTGAAATTCTCAAAATAGAAAGTCGCGAAGGATTCTACAAAAATTTTCCATAGTGCGATATTTAGGAATAAGTTGGGAGGGCGATAGCGAAGCGCGACCTAGGAATCGTTTAAAATTGGGGGTTGTGTGCGATAGCGAAGCGCTGCTGTAAGCAGTTCGTTTAAAATTAGGGGTTTGTGAGCGATAGCGAAGTGCTGCTGCAAGCAGTTCGCGTAAGCGCCACCAAGAAATCGCAAAGGATAAGAAATTTATAGGCGATCGCTGTATGATAATAATGCACTTCCTGTATTACTTGCACAAGAACTTGGGAGTTGTCTTTTCAAGTTAATTCCCGGAAATAAACTCAAATGTCAAGAGATATCTAAACAACTAGCACTTTTTTCTCTCGAGAATTAGAACTATTTATTTTGTTGCTAATTCAGCAAATGCTTAATCAATTTTTGGTAACATATTTCTTACTTTGTTGAGAACAAAGTCATATTCTATTCAAAAGCTGTAAACAGTAAAATCACAAAAATAAAATAAAATCAGTTATCATAAATATAGCTAACCTCATTTTCAATAACTGCCATGACTGCAAATTCTATTTTTCACTTATCCCCCATCATTCGGATCACATTATTAACATTATATATAGCCTTAACAGTTCCTTTACCTATTTTAGCTAAAATTACTTCTGCCTCTGTTCCCCCATCATTGTTAATCATAGGAATTATCACTGGGTTTGCAATTTTATATGCTGTACTTTCGGAAAGAGTGATAGCAGATCAGGAAAAAATTCAAGTCACTTATCCAGTGTGGATACCACGCTTTTTGCTTCCTGGTTGGTCTTTGCTCTGGTCAGATATTAAAGATTTAAAACCACGTACTACTGGTCAAGGTGGATTAGTCTATTATTTTATCAGTCATGATGGTAAAGGTTATTTATTACCCATGCGTATAGCTGGTTTATCTCGGTTACTTAAGATTGTTCAAGAAAAAACTAATATTAATACTCATGATGTTAACCCTTTCTCACAACCTTGGATGTATATCATTTTATTTGGTTGTACTTTACTATTGCTTTTAGTGGATATTTGGACTATTACTAATAGTATGAGCGCTCTCCCGTAGGTTGGGTTGAAGTATAAAACCCAACAGCTTTTCGTTATCAGGAGGTGCTTCTAATTCAGGGAAAAAAGTTTTATTCCTGACTCGGTGACTCCTGAATTTTGCTGTAATTTCTCTCTGATTAACCTGTCAAAGACATAGGTATCGCTTTTTCCGGATGTTGGGAATATGTCAGTTCGCCTCAAATGGGGTAGTTGTGAGCGATAGCGAAGCGCTGCTCCAAGCAGTTCGTTTAAAATTGGGTGGTTGTGAGCGATATCTAAATAGCTACTCAATGTGGCTAGATTTAAGAAAATGATATGATCCAAATCAGATAGCAGAACCTGATATTTAATATGCCTCTTAGCTAGTTGTGAGCGATTAAGTGATAATACCATGTGACACCCCAGGGTGCGGAATGTGGGTTAAAAAATTAATTTATTGAACGATATAATATGAATAAGAATTAGATTTTTCCAAAGTACAAATAGAGTAAACATCATGCAAGAACGATTAACCGACTATCAACAACAACTAACAGAACGCATTTCTCATGTTGTAGATAAACTATTTCGGGGTAGTAGCTTCTACATGGTGAAGTTAGATCAATATGAAATGACCCAAATGTTAATGGAATTATTTAGCAGATTCTCCCCAGAAGAAATGAGAGCAATTAAAGAACATGATTTAACCAGAAGAATTGATAAAATTCTTGTATTAGAAGCTGTTGCTGGGACATTAAACGATTTAACACCAGAAGAAATAGCGATTTTTGATGCAGCAGTAGCAGGAAAATAAAACCGTGAATTATTTACTGGATTCAAATATCGTTAGTTACATTTTGAAAAAGAATGCCATTGTGGATAATAAACTCCGAGAAGTCAATATTCAGGGAGGAATGGTATTTATTAGCTGCATTACTTATTATGAAATCAAGAGAGGACTTTTATCTATTAATGCTGTCAAGCAATTGTCTGAATTTCATATTTTTTTTCAAAAATATCAAACATTATTTTTAGATGATTTAGAAATTATTCAAAAATCCTGTGAAATTCATGCCAAATTAAAAGCTAAAGGTACTCCTATCCAAGATGCTGATGTTTTAATAGCAGCTACAGCAATTGTCCGTGATTTAATTCTCGTTTCTAATGATTCTGATTTATTAAGAATTGAAGAACTTAAATTAGAAAATTGGTTGTGATAAAAATTTAGGAATAAGTTGGGAGTGCGATAGCGAAGCGCTGCTGCAAGCAGTTCGTTGAAAATTAGTGTGGTTGTGTGCGTAAGCGTTGCGCGACCTAGGAATCGCTGTTTGGGGATGTGGGGTGCGATCGCCTATACCCAGACCTAATGTGATCGCCTTAATAATCCCGTAACTTGTGACATAATCATAATGTAAATTTTAGGAATAGAAATTTAAAATTTAGTATAATAATGAATAAGTTAGAATTTACTTGGGATTCACAAAAAGCCGAAGAAACAATATCAGGAGTTCCTATGAGAGAAAATTATGATTTTTCTAAATCCGTCAAAAATCCCTATTCTAAACAATTAAAAGAACAAGTTACAATTGATTTAGAAAAGGATATTATTCAATACTTTGAAGAAATAGCTCAAGAAACAGGTATTTCTTATTTGAATTTAATTAATCTTTATTTGCGTGAATGTATGGAAAATAAACGTAAATTATCGTTGATAGAAAGTAACAATTAAATCTGTATTTCCATCGGCGATAGCGAAGCACGTCCTAGGAATCGCTTATGGGTTAGTTGCTATTGATTGGCAACTAATAATATATAATTAGGATATGAGATAGTTAAATTTTCTCTCTGAACATTCAATGAGGATATGACCATGAATGCTTTAACTGTCAATTTGAAATCATTAATAGAAATGACTGATGAGCAGTTTTTTCAGTTATGTCAAAACAACCGCGAATTGAGATTTGAAAGAAATGCAAATGGAGAGTTAATAATTATGCCACCAACGGGAGGAGAAACAGGAAATCGTAATGCGGGTATTACTGCTCAACTTTGGATTTGGAATGAGCAAAATCAGGAGGGTGTAGTTTTTGATTCTTCTACTTGTTTTAAGTTACCAAATGGTGCAGATCGTTCTCCTGATGCTTCTTGGATCAAGTTAGAAAGATGGGATGCTTTAACTGATGAGGAGAAACAAAAGTTTCCTCCTATTTGTCCTGATTCTGTCATTGAGTTACTTTCTCCTAGTGATAGTTTGAAGACTACACAGGAAAAGATGAAGGAATATATAGATAATGGTGTACGTTTGGGTATATTAATTAATCGGAAATCTCGTCAAGTGGAGATTTATAGACCTGGTAAGGAGGTTGAGGTTTTGGATTCTCCTGCTACGGTTTCAGGGGAAGATGTTTTAAAGGGTTTTGTTTTGAATTTGGGGATGATTTGGTAAAATTATATAGCTATTTATTTAACTAGGTAAATAGAGTAATAAGCGATTAAAATTTACAGCTTACAAGGTGAAATAAGAGGTATCATCCTGCGAAAACTAACGCTAGTATATTCTGGAGGTGTATTTGGTAAATGTCCTCTTGGTGCATTAATATTGAAGGTAAGGTCTGAGTAACGCAACCAGTTATTTTCTCTCCGCCATCTAACGCGATCAGCAAACTTGTTAAAGTTATCATAATTATAGCCCACTGTACCTGCAATATCATTCCAAATTTGTTTTTGGACACTAAAACCAAAAGGCTACAGCGACGAAACGAACAAAATATTGATTTTATGTTATTATAAAAAAGTGGGTGTAGTCCAATTAAATGCAGAAATGCAGCCTACAAAACAAAAAACAAATCTCAAAACCAAAGAACCGTGGGGCGCACGGTCTTAAAGCTCAGTTAATGTCCTCATAGAGGAGTCACTGAGAAGCCCACACTCACCTGA